>JAQBYJ010000106.1 GCA_027622555.1 Verrucomicrobiota bacterium | reverse complement strand
CGTCAAGCCCAACATCTCAACTCCGTGAAAACACCGGGCAGGAACGGTCCAGGAGCTACTCGGTCACAAGTCGCTGGAGACGACCATGATCTACACCCACGTCATGGCAAAGCCGGGCATTGGTGTGCCTAGTCCGCTGGATGCTTTATGAATGCGCTATAAATCCCGCGCCAGAATATTGCGGTACTGGACACTCATCTCGCGCTTGGGGTGGACCTGGATACCAATGGGGCCTTCGGGGATGATGGTGTCGGACTCATAGGTCATAATCTTTTTGCCGTTCAGCCAAGTGGTGTAGGTGTTGCCCTTCACTCTTACCTTGATGCGATTCCAGTTCTCCATGTCGAAAACTTCATTGGCCGTGTCGACCTGGATGGGATAACCTTTCCCAGGAATGTAGGGCAAGGCGGTCATGTCGCGTTTGAGGCTACCGGATTCGCCGATCTGGATTTGCTCCTTGGTGTCACGTAAAAAGACTCCGGTGTCGATGAGGCCTTCGCCGAACTTGAAGTCGGCCTGGAAAACGAAATCTTTATAAGACTTCTTGGTTTGCAGGATATCGCCTTTTTGCTCGGGGTCGTTGGCTGCATAGAGAATGCCGTTTTTGGCTGTCCAGCAGACTTCGTTGTTGGAGGTCCAACCTGCGAGATTCTTGCCGTTGAAAATCTCATCGAATTTGTATTTGCCGGCGTACGCATCCCAGGCTTCGTCAATCCTGGCGGTTTTGTGGTCGCCGGTATGGAAAAGAAAACGGTGTTTCAGGTGGATGGTCTCATCGCCGCTGAGAGTGATGGTGCCGTCACCTTCACCGCCGACTTCTTTCGTTCCAAAGGGGTTGGCTGTAAGAAGACCATAGGTGCGTGCGTGCCAGAAAGTGGGGTAGCGAAAACTGTTGGGATGATTCATGAATGCTATTCCAACTTTTTTCCCGTCGATCGTGCCATTGTAGTCACACCAATTGGCTGGTTTGCCCCAGCTATCGGCATTGGTTTGGCCCTCAGAGTTGATCAGGAGCCCGCCTTGTTTGGCATCGACCGATATCTCGTGGGGCACACGAATGGAGAGCCCTGCATCTTTCATGTCGTCCAATTTTGTGATTACATGAGGTGGGGCAAAGAGGGTTATATCCACATCGATGATGCGCGTGTCCTTGTTTGGTGCCCGAAACGTATAGGTGCGCTCATCCTTCATGATCCAGTTTCCGTAATAGTCGGTGTAGTCGTTGGTCACGACCATGACGGCGTGGTCGCTGGCGACTCTGAGTGACTTGTATCCGCTGTGTTTGGTATATCCCATCACCGACAGAATCTTTTCTGCTTCCTCTGGACTCTTGTCTTTTATTTTTCCAACCAGGCTCTCCCGTTCCAGCCAGGTATTGAAACCGTTTACCTGATGGTGACCGAAGTTGATGCCGCGGTGGTGAGGATGGTCCTGTCTTTCCCCCTCCACATCCTTCATGGGATAGTGGCGAGTCATGTCGGCTCCGGTCGGTCCGATAATGGGGTAGAAGTAGGGTTTGTTTGCCTGATCCGTTACATACTTGGTGAAGAGTTCACCATTCAGTTTGACGGTTACACCGCTATCGGTGCTTTCCAGTTCCCAGCTCTGAGCTTGAAGCGCGGCGGAAGTTGTAACCAGGAGAAGTAAGATTGAGAATAATTGTTTCATAATAAAATATTGGGGTAGAGATATGATGGTTTCAGTTGCGAATCGGTTTTAAGAATGCCTAGCAGGGGCTTGGCGTTCCCAGGAAAATCGCTCCTACATTATGAGTGAGATAAGTCTGATTAATTAACTTTAAAAAGAATATTCGTGTCCATTGGTGATTAAAATCCTGCTCAACTGCAAAAAAAACGTTTCAAGTTTTCCATACTGGTTTGGGCAATATGATCAGGGGAGGGATCATATTTAAAAACTTCGACAGAGATCCAGCCTTGATAATCAGTTTCTTTCAACGCTTCAACGATAGGGGCGTAATCCGTATCTCCCATACCGGGGCCATACAGATTCGGGTCGTTGGCATGGAAGTGCGCTGTCCAGTCTTTGGAAGCGCGAATGACATCTGCTATGGAATCCGCTTCACTGCTCATGGCTTTTACATCCAGGTGGAGTTTGCAGGCCGGGCTGTTAACAGCCTGGCACAAACGGATGGTTTCCGCAGCGGTGTTCAGAAAATTGGTCTCGGTCGGTCCCAGTGGCTCCATGGCGATCGTTACGCCCAACGATTGGCAATGGCTGGACGCTGGCTTCAGTACACGGATCGCTCTTTCAAAAGCCCTTTCGAAATCCCAGCCTTCTTCAAGGTTGCGTTGCAATGGGCTCCCCCAGACCATGATATTTCCTCCCATGGCGTGACAGAGGTCGGCCAGGTAGCGTGCATGATCCATCGTCGCCCGGAGGACCGATTCGTCTGGGCTAGTGAGATGAAACCCTTGGGTCTTGGCCAAGAGCCAGTGGAGTCCCACGACTTCCACACCGCAATCCCGGACTTGATCGCCCAAGGTGGCCGCTTCAATCAAGCTGATGTCCCTGATATCGGAGGCCAGGGTAAAGGGTGCGATTTCCAGGCCCTCATAGCCATGTTTGGCAGCGGCCTGAGCCGACTTGGCCAGGGATACTTGCCCGAATGTTTCGTTACAGATTGCGAATTTCATAGATATTCAAACAAGACTGGAGGGTGAATGCCAAAGTGTGAAGTGAGAAACAGTGTATGTCAGAGTCTATTTTTTTGAAACCACTTCACGAGCTTGCGAGAAGGCCTGGCAAAAGCGCAGAGTAGCCAAGCCGCAACCAAAGTTTAACTCAACCACTACCGAGTCCGCAGGACGACATGACCACAATTGTTCAGATGGGCACAGATATTGTAATTATGAAACCACGAATGAACAGGAATCATGAGGTAGGGACTGATCGCCGAGCGGTCCGATATCCTGAAGGGTTCAAGGCATTTATCTAAACGGAAAAAAGATACAAATTTTAACCACCAGTCTCCGCCAAGGCTACGCCACGGCACGGCTGATGGCACTGATTTTCACTGATAAAAAACGACAAAATATTCGTGATCCATTCGTGGTTAGTTTTTGCTTTTTAAAGGAACCAGCCTTCGGTTTTTCGCGTAATTCTGCGCTTTTCGTAGTTGGAGAACTGAATACCAACCGCAGATTACGCAGATTTACACAGATACGATTCGGAAAGTTCGAACAGGAATAATCATTGCTTAGAAAAAAATTCACCAAACAAATCAGGAATGCAGGTTGGGATCGCGAACGGCCCCGGGTTTCATCTCCAGATTAAAGTGTTATCTCCTGTTCTGTCCGGAGCTTTGTCGAAGGGATCAAACCATATAATTCCTCCTTTGGAAAAAAGAACAACCACCAGAGGTCAACTCAAAGCAGAAGAGTGAAAACTTTGAGCAAAAAACGAGATCCTTAGGGATAGTAGTACAAAGATCACAAAGATCCGTGTTTGCCATATTGAATTGGGTTAACAAAGTTCATGATTTTAATTCCTGTTCTAACTTCTATGAATCCAGTTACCCTTAAACCTGTTTTGCTTGCCCTATCGGTGTGTTGCATCGCTGCAATTTCTACCATCTCTTACTTCGCTGTTCAAACGTCCGCGCTTGCTGTAGTCGTTCAGGAGATTCCCATCCAGGGAGGGCAGCAACCTGAGGAGGTCCTCGAAAAAGCAAAAAAAATCCAGGACGCCAAAAATACCAATACTGGGAAACCCGATCCACCGATGGATCCTGCTCTGGCCCAATATGGAATTTACGCAAGCGAAGCGCCCAATGCTGTGATCACTCACCCGCTTGCCACCCAATTGCCGTTAAAACTTAAAAAGAAAGAGCGGATCGCGTTTATCGGAAACACCTTGCTCGATCGCGCCCAGGAGTTTGGTCATTTCGAATCGCTGCTTCAACTGCGGCATTCGGAGCATGAGCTGGTCATCCGCAATTTTGCCTGGTCGGCGGATGAAATCGACCTTCAACCGCGTCCTTTGAATTTTGCAACGGTCGAACAGCACTTGGCCCGTGAGCAGGTGGATGTCGTGTTTGCCGCCTTCGGCTTTAACGAATCGTTCGATGGTTTTGAGGCTTTGGAAAGTTTTCAGGAGCGCCTCGCCAAAGGATTGTTGGAATTGAAATCCCGCGCTTATAATGGAGTCGGTGCCCCGCGAGTTGTCTTGATATCCCCGATAGCCAACGAAAATACAACAAGCGTACCGGCAGCTACTTTGAATAACACCCGGCTCGCGGTTTACACCAAAGCCATGGAGGAAGTAGCCGGGCGTATGCAAGTGGGCTTTGCCAATGTCTTTGAAGGGACGCAAAAGGCCATGGCTGATCCGAATAGCGACCTAACCATCAATGGCGTCCATCTAAACGATGCCGGTTATGACGTATTTTCCAAAGTGCTGTTTGAGGCGGTGTTTGCTGAGACGGCCCCTAAATCAACCGAAGAATTACGCGCGGCAGTGGTGGATAAAAATCGGCAATATTTTCGCCGCTACCGTCCGCTCAATACCTACTACTATACGGGCGCTCGCAACGAGGAGCATGGTTACCTCGATTTTCTTCCAGCCATGCGGAACCTGGAAATCATGACGGCCAATCGGGATCGCAGGATCTGGGAGATCGCCAAAGGCAAACGTTTTGGCAATACGCCGGTGGATGATTCGAACGTGCCGGTGCTTGATGAGGTGATTGAATCGCGTGGTGCGAATGAGTGGATGTCCCCGGCAGACGAGCTGAAAGCCTTTCGCATCGATCCGCGTTTCGAAGTGAACCTGTTTGCGAGCGAGGAAGAGTTTCCGGAAATCGCGTGCCCGATCACCATGCAGTGGGATGCCAGGGGTCGGCTCTGGGTGAGCTGCTCAACCACGTATCCGCATGTTTATCCGGGAGAAGAACCGCGGGATAAAATTGTGATTCTTGAGGACACCGACTGGGATGGTAAGGCCGACAAGTCGACTGTGTGGGCGGACGACCTCAACATTCCTTTGTCATTCGAACTTTATAAGGATGGTATCATTGTTTCCGAAGAGCCTCACCTGAGCTACATCTATGACAGCGATGGCGATGGTAAGGCGGACTCGCGCGAGCACGTGTTTACGGGATTTGGCTGTGAGGATTCCCATCACGCGTTGCACGACTTTGTCTGGTCTCCCGATGGTGACCTCATCTTTCGGGAATCGATTTTTCACAACTCCCAGGTGGAAACTCCCTATGGTCCCATTCGTGCGGCAAACTCGGCCTGGTTCAGGTATTCTCCGGCAAGCCAGGGTTTGATTACTTTTGGCAGTTATCCAAATACGAATCCCTGGGGAGTAACTTTTTCTGATTGGGGTCACCACGTGGCCAGTCACCCAATTTTTGCGTCAGCATTTCACGCAACCAACCCCGTTTTTCCTGAACAGCATCCCAAGGCTTCCGGCATCCCCGCCTATTCGGGAGTGTGTGGACACGAGTTTGTGGACTACCCGATGTGGCCTGAAGAGATGCAGGGTGGTTTTGTGAAGGTGCGTTACAAACCGACCAATCGAGTCGAAATTCACAAGTGGGTAGAGAAGGATGATCACTTTGAAGAGGAGTATGTTTCGGATCTGATCTTTTCGGAAAACCTCAGCTTTATTCCTGTGGACCTGAAATACGGACCGCGCGGGGCCATGTATGTCTGCGACTGGTATAACCCGGTCAAGGGGCATGCCCAATACTCCTTGCGCGATCCCCGCCGCGACCGGGAGAGCGGTCGTATCTGGCGGATAGTTCCCAAGGGCGCCAAGCTCCAGGATCCCCCAAAAATTGCCGGCGCTTCGTTGGATCAGCTTCTGGACAATTTAAAACGCAACGAGTATCGCTACCGCTACTGGACCAAGCGGGAGTTAAGAGACAGACACTCTCCGGACGCAGTCGTAAAGGCTTTGGACAGCTGGGTGAAAAACCTGGATCCGTCTGATGAGAGGTATAGGCATCACCAAGTGGAGGCGCTCTGGCTTTACCGGAGTGTAGGAGCAAGCCGCCCGATATTGTTGGAAGAGTTGCTGTATAGCGAAAACCATCATGCTCGGGCAGCGGCGACTCGGCAATTGCGCTATACAGAAGGGGCGCAAGGAATTCCGCACAATCCTGGAATGGCCAAGAACGGTTTGTCCCTGACTCGAGCAACTGAGCTCCTTGCAAAAGCCGCGAATGACCTGAACGGGATTGTTCGAATGGAAGCCGCCAACTCAGCAAGCTACCTTGGCACCGCGGACGCGCTGGTGGCCATTCTTGATATTTTAAAGTTCCCCAAACAGGAGCACCTAAGTTTCGCGCTGCGTTGTGCCATTGGTTCGGAAGCTTTACTACGGTATTGGCAGGGACCAGACTCAGTGGTCAATAAATCCCAAGCAAGGGCACTGGGTGATTTTTACGACAACTGGGATAAGGGAAATACTAAGGCGGATATACTTTTAGCGGGAAATGCGAGTGCTGCGGGATTCGATAGACAGAACGACCTGTTTACTATCGAGATCTCAACCATCGCGGAGCGCATGCTGTTTACGGTGGATAAGTTCACGGTGAAAGCGGGGCAGCCCGTGCGATTACTGTTTACCAATCCCGATGCCACGCAACATAACCTTGTTATTATAGAACCAGGAATGAACGAGGCCATTGGCATGGCGGCCAATGAAATGGCGAAAGATCCCAGCGGTGTGGATAAAGGATTTATTCCGAATCTTCCCGGGATTATTCATCACACCAAGCTACTGGGTCCGGATGAAGCCGAAGTTCTGCGTTTCAACGCGCCCACTACGCCCGGAGTTTACCCTTACATCTGCACCTTTCCAGGTCACTGGTTTATTATGAAGGGCGAGATGATCGTGGAATAGGAGCCGTGTTTAGTTCACCGCCATCCGGATGGTATTTAAACAGATCCCCGCTTAATGTACCGAGCCCTGGTTTGAAGTACTTTCGGTTCCAAAGCTGGGTTATTGATGAGTTCCAGCATAAGGGCCGCCGCTTTTTCGTATACGCTGCTTTCTTCCGCCCCGGCACAACTTAAAGGAGGATCAAGAAAGGGAGCGATTTCACTATCACCTATGCCCACAACTTTGACTCCTTTGGGAATTAGTATTCCTTTATCTTTTAAGGCCAAGTAGGCACCCGTTGCCAAGCTATCATGGACGGCAAATAAACCATCAAACTTATTACCTGTTTCCAGTGCTTTTAGCACGGCCTTGTATGCGGAATCTTCATCTTGCAGGATGCTTTGTATGACCAGTGGTTTTTTATTTAGAGCCGTTTCTATGGTTTCTGTGAATTGGTGCACACGGTTTTCTGTGGCTTGAGTCAGCATTTTCTCACAGAGCAAAGCCGGATGTTTTACTCCTGATTCGATCAATGCATCGGCTGCAACTTTGCCGGCATTTAAAGAAGGGACAAAGCAGGAGTAGCCTGGTATTGTTCTTCCAATAACCACCGAAGGGTAGGGCAGCTCCGTTTGGGATAGAAATTCATCATCCGCCTGTTGGGTGTTTGTAATGATGGCCGCATTGAAGAACGTTCCGTCGAGGAATCCAGGCGTATTCTGCATGTGACCTGGTTCAAAGGTGACGATATTGATGACATAGTGTCTATTAGACTCCTGGTTCCGTATGCAGCGTTGAAGGCCTTCAAAAATATGGCTCACCAGGTGGAGGGGACTTTGAGATGAAGTCACAATCGCAAGAACCAGGGTATTATTATTGGGTCCCACGGTTCTTAAATTTCGAGCGGCTATATTCGGAACGTAACCCAACTCTCTGGCAATCTTGAGAACGCGATCCACGGTTGGTTTGGATATTCTGCGTTTCTTGTGGGTGTTATTCAGCACAAAGGAAACCGCACCCGGAGAAACTCCAGCTTTGGAAGCAATATCTTTTAGGGTGACAGATTTTTTAGTTTTGGGCATCTACACGAGTCAGTAATTATCCTACCTGGGCGAGCATTATGCCTTTCAAGTTAGCAAGAGATCTCAGCAAAACAATCATCAATGTGATGGGAATGCTAACTTTTGAATAAAAGAATCTCAATAGGGATGGAGATTAGAACCAAAACGGAAGAAAAAACCGCTTGACAATACTAAAGTGCTATATATCTATATCAACTTTAATAGCTATAAGGATATAGCATAAAAGATTCATACTTCAATCAATCAGCTCCAAACCCAAAATAAAACCTCTAGAACTACTATAAGTTATGAAAACTGTGTATTCTCAATTACTGTGTGGCATCGTGCTTGTTACGATTATTATGCCATTCATTGCCCCCGTATTTGCCCAAAATGAAAGTGAAAAGGTCTACGAACTTGATCCTTTTACCGTCATGACGGATGCAGGTAACGTCGGCTATCAGCCAACAAGAACAAATGTCCTTACACGTACCAACCGGACTATTATTGAACTTCCTCAGACAGTGGAAATCGTGACCCAAGAGTTTTTGCAGGATACATCAGCGCGTCTTATGGATGAGGCGTTCGTCTATGTGTCAAATGTGCAAGTGCGAAACAGTTCTGCTGGTACGGGACCCAACAATATCCTCATTCGTGGCTTCGCTAACGGCTCATCCTTTACCGAAGGAATTGAGACTGGTACATATCGCAGGGATATGCATGGCTACGAAAGAATGGAAATCATTAAGGGTCCGGCGTCCGCAGTGCAGGGTAGAGGTACTGAATCCGGTTTTATCAATTTTGTCCTCAAAAAACCCATTCCGGGTGCGGAAATAAATGATGTATCCTTTGGCTACAATTCCGGAAAGAATGGTAAGACCGGCGTTCGATTCACCATAGACAAGAATTTAACTCTAAGTGAGGAAAAAGGACTCTATGGCCGCGTTGCAGCTGTCTATGACAATCATGATCATTTTTTTGATTTTGCTGAATTTAAAACGGCTGCTATTTACCCCTCGTTGCGTTGGGTTATTTCAGACAACACCGAGCTTTTTGTTCTTGGTGAGTTCATGGATGTCGATGCACCAGCTCGGGCACCTGGTCACGGATTTGCATGGATTCCAGCACTTTATCGCCGGGAAATCCCCCTCATTGGTGACCCTACTGATCCGATTACCGCTTTAAACCTTCCGGAAAATTTCAATATTGGTGGACCGCAAAGAGGTACCCACGATACCCTGGCTTCAGGCATTTTTATCGCCACCCACAAATTTAACGACGCGATTCAATACCGGCAGTCAGCCAGTTTGCTGAAGTCGACCTCTGATCAAGACTGGTGGGATGCGGAGAGTAATATACCGGCACCCATCGGGAACATACCAGCTGCATTCAAAGCAATTCCGGAAGTGGCTTTTGATACCAGCGGCGTTTATATACCTGTACAACATGGATCTGGAATGGACACGCATTACAGAACCAACCTTCAGGGAGATCTGAACATGACCTATGGCGAAGGTTTTGCTAATTTTGCCACCTTGGTTGGGTATGCCTGGGAGGAGCGGAATTCGAAAGACATAAACCTTTCCAGCCGGATTCCGACTCGATATTCCTTTATTAATTTAAAAGATCCGGAAAGAGCCTGGGATGGACGGCATGTTGAGGCCACATCCGCCAGTCAGTCTCGCAATCGCGAATCTTTCTACGAGGAATTCGGTTACTATATTCAGCAGGATGTGAATCTGTTTGATGACAGGCTTTTGCTCACCGGAGGTTATAGAGAAGATACCGGCGAGTCATACAGTAAAAACTATTTAAATGGTACGCAATCGACAAAAACCAAGAATACGGTTGATTCCTGGCGGGCAGCGGCTACTTTTATGTTTACCGATAACTTTTCCGTGTATGGCATTAAGAGTACTCAAAACGATCCAAGCCGTACGAGTATAGTTTGGAGCGACTTACCTGCCGGCGATCCTCGCTTGCTAGAGATGATTACTCTTTCTCCATCGACGGAGTTAACGGAGTTTGGTTTTAAAAGTTTTGTAATGGATCAGCGTGTTACTTTAACCCTCTCTTATTATGAGATCATCACAACGGGGCGTTCAGGCAATGACCGTGTGGATACCACTTCTCAAGCTCCAGATACATTAGGACAACCGGTGTTTTCAGCATTGAGGAGATTTGTGACCAACGGAGATAAAGGTTCGGGTATTGAATTTTCTGCAAACGGGAAAATCACGAACAAGTTGGATGTTAATTTTGCTTATGGAACCTTGGATACTTCCCAGCCTATTACGGGAGGAAGCAGGCCCATACGCCACAGCCCGGATTATAATGGCAGTCTGTTTGTAAAATATAATTTGCACGATGCTGACAACCGCGGTTGGACTTTGCGGGGCGGTGTCAGTGTTATTGGGCCATTTATGCAGCAGGTAGGTGGAGGTCTTGGAGATGCGGGTCGTATTCAGATGGACGGTTCGCAACACCGATTTGATTTTGGGGCCGCTTATCAGGTAAATGACAATTTGAGTTTCGACATTATGCTTAAGAACGCCACTAACGAGCCTTACATTGTTACTCGCACCAATCGACCACGAGATATTCGGTTCACGGTTAGATCAAGCTTCTGATTTATACCAACTTTAAAGCTAGAAGTTCGTAGTTTGTTTGTTTCCCAGCGGTGGCGGTATCAATCGCTACCGCTGGGGTTCTCTCTAAAGGAAATTTCTTCTGACCGCACTCAGTTTGTGAAGAAATTCAAGCTAACGGGTTTATTAGGATGCAGAATTTTGAATCATGCCAGTGAGGTCTTGAGTCAGAATGTTTCAAAAAGAATGAAGGCAAAAAAGAGAAAAATGGACCTTGATGAATACCTAACTACGATTGGACTTTCATGGCAAAATAACGTGACTCCATGAATGCCTCATTCCACTTTTTTGATTGGACAATTCTTTGTCTTTATTTTTTAGCAACCATGGGGATTGGCTTCTATTTTTATCGTAGAACCCGAAACGAAGAAGGCTACACGACGGCAAACAGATCTCTTCCAGGTTGGGTTTGTGGTCTTTCCATCTTTGCCACATTTTTAAGTAGTATTAGTTACCTGGCATTGCCTGGGAAAACATTCGCTGCGAACTGGAATCCGTTTGTATTCTCCCTTTCCATTCCAATTGTCGCCTGTATATCCGTTCGCTATTTTCTTCCCTACTACCGAAAGAGCGGGGAAGTCTCAGCATACGCTCTATTGGAGAATCGCTTTGGGTTGTGGGCCAGGGTATATGCCAGCTTTTTCTATCTGCTGACGCAAATTGCCCGCATCGCCGTAGTCCTGTACCTGATGGCTTTACCCATGCAGGTAATTTTCGGATGGGACATTTATACTATTATTTTGGTAACCGGTTTTTGTGTCACCTTGTACGCCTTTATTGGCGGCATCACCGCTGTAATTTGGACGGATGCGATTCAGGCCATTGTACTCATGGCGGGTGCTGTGCTTTGCCTGATTGTGATGTTGTTTCAGATCCCGGGTGGACTTCCGGCGGTGTTTGAAGCGGCTGCGGCTGGAAACAAATTTTCGCTGGGTGATTTTGGACCCAGTCTGGCGATTCCAACTTTCTGGGTGGTGTTGCTCTACGGAATCGCCATCAACCTGCAGAATTTCGGCATCGATCAGAGTTATATTCAACGTTACATCGCCTCCAGTTCGGACAAGGAAGCCCGACGTAGCATTTGGTTGGGTGCTTTGTTATATGTCCCCGTTAGCGCTTTGTTTTTCTTCATCGGGACAACGCTTTTCGCTTTTTATAAAAGTGTTCCAGAAGGTGAAGTTAGCAGCGTTTCAATTTCTCAATCCGAGTTTCAAACGTCTGAGGGCCTCTTCGCTGTTAAGAAAATCGTGGCGCGGCAGAAGCTGTTGCAGCAGGGCCATTCTGTTTCCGCTGAAGATTTTTCAGCCGAAGTATCCACGCTGGCCTCTTCATTGGAACCAGAAGAAATTGGTGATCGTGTGTTTCCCTATTTTATTGCGACACGATTGCCTCCGGGAATTCGCGGGTTATTGATCGCTGCCATATTCGCTGCTGCCATGAGTACCGTATCCACCAGTTTGAACTCATCGGCTACGTTATTGATGAGTGACTATTTTAAGCGCTTCATCAATCCCCGGGCTGGTAATCGTCAAACGATGCTGGTTTTATATGGGGGAACCATACTCTGGGGTATCCTCGGAACAGGATTATCTCTTTTGCTCGTGCGTCTGACGGAAAGCGCGTTGGATATCTGGTGGACTATGTCGGGCATACTCGGAGGTGGAATGAGCGGCTTGTTTTTATTGGGTATGATTAGTCGAAAGGCGAAGAACCCTTCGGCTATTACTGCTGTCATCGCGGCCGTTGCTTTGATTCTATGGCTGTCTTTCCCTAAATTGATTCAGATTTTATTATTCTTTCCTGTGGATAGCCCTCCACATTCCTGGGCCACTTCCATGGAAGGTTCTTCAGGCGGTTGGAGTCAATTTCTCCATGCTTACATGGTTCCGGTTTTTGCCACCCTGGTTATCCTTCTTGTGGGTCTGGCAATTTCAAGGATTGCCAGACTTCGGGTTTCAAATGGAAAATCCTCACTGTTTTAAATATTTATGACTATACCACGTTTTAAAGGCATCATCCCTCCGCTGATAACTCCTCTGAAAGACCGGGACTCACTCGATCACGATGGCTTGGAGCGATTAATTGAACACGTGATAGCCGGTGGCGTTCACGGATTGTTTGCCCTCGGAACAACGGGTGAGGGGCCTAGTCTGAGTTATCGATTAAGAACGGAAGTCATTCAAAAAGTCTGTAACACGGTAAGCGGAAGAATCCCGGTGTTCATTTCCGTCACCGACACTTCTTTTGTTGAATCTGTGCGGCTTTCACAGGTCGCAGCCGATTCCGGGGCAGATGCGGTTGTACTTGCAACGCCCTATTATTTTCCTGCGGATCAGGAAGAGTTGATTCGATATGTCGAACATATTGTATCAGAGCTGGCGCTCCCGGTCATGCTCTATAATATGCCGTCACTCACGAAGGTCTGGTTTGAGATTGAGACTGTAAAAGCCCTCACATCCATTGAACGAATTCTGGGAGTAAAAGATAGCGGTGGGAATCTGGAATATTATTCCCGCTTGTGTAAGCTTCGGGCCGAACGACCCGACTGGTCGTTTTTTATTGGGCCGGAAGAGTTGATGATCCAATCCATTTCCCTGGGTGGCAATGGTGGAGTCAATGGAGGGGCAAATGCATACCCTCAACTGTTTGTTAAAGCTTACGAGTCTGCTGTTTCAGGCGACTCCAGGCAGTGCGCTGAATTGCAGGAAAAAATCCAAGCGTTCGGCAAAATTTATGACATCGGCAAGAACAGCTCCCGTTATATTAAAACCACGAAATGCGCTGCTTCCATTCTGGGGCTCTGTGATGATTTTATGGCCGAACCATTTATTCGTCTCGATAAGAATGATAGGGAAAAGTTGCGGGGTCTTCTTAACAAATTAGAACTTTAAACCTATGGGTAAAGTACTCCTTCTCGCCAGCGGTGATGCCCGCGCCTCAGCCAACAACCTTTGTTGGCCAACTCAACGCGCCATGGAAAAACAACTTTCTGTTGTCATAGAAAGTCTCGGGTTCGAAGTCGAACGCGCCCATGGATTGAATGATGAAGGCCATGGCTTCATAAACAGCCAGCGTTATGGCATGGAAGTCTTCCGGTCGCTGGATTCCGATTTGCCGCTCATCGTGGCTGAAAGTGTTTGGCAGTATTCCCATCATGTCCTTGCGGGATTGACGACCCACCGGGGACCCATCCTCACGGTGGCCAACTGGTCGGGGCAATGGCCGGGATTGGTTGGCATGTTGAACCTGAATGGCTCCCTCACCAAGGCCGGTGTCGCGTATTCCACGTTGTGGAGCGAAGATTTTGAAAACGATGCCTATTTCAGGGAAAAACTGGGCGACTGGCTGAACACCGGAAAATGCAACCATGATTTAAGCCACGTCACTCCCTTGGAAAAAGTGCCCCTTCCGGCTGAAGCGGCTTCCCTGGGTAGGGCTCAAGCGCGGAAGCTTAAGTCGGACAAAGCGATCATGGGAGTCTTTGACGAAGGCTGCATGGGCATGTTCAATGCCATCATTCCCGATCATCTGCTCAATCCCTGTGGCGTTTTTAAGGAACGGCTCAGCCAGTCCGCGCTTTTTTATGAAACCCAGACGGTGAGTGATTCGGAGGCCCAAGCGGTTTACCAGTGGTACCTCGAAGCGGGTATGAAATTCCACTTCGGTTCGGATCCGGAAAATGAGCTTACCGAGGATCAAGTTTTAGACCAATGCAAAATGTACATTGCGGCGGTTCGACTCGCACACGAATTCGGCTGTGAGTCCATAGGCATTCAATACCAACTCGGATTAAAAGACCTGCTGCCGGCCAGTGATTTGGTGGAAGGCACCCTCAACAGCACAAAGCGACCTCCGGTTTTCAGCAAAGACGGTGGACAGGAGTTGTTCCCCGGTCGGGCCATTCCGCATTTCAACGAAGTCGACGAATGCGCGGGATTGGACGCCATGATGATTCATCGCATCAACCGCGAGCTGGGCGAACCAGTTGAGACGACCTTGCATGATATCCGCTGGGGTGATTGGGATCAGTCCGGAACCACGGAAGATTATGTATGGGTGTTCGAAATATCGGGTGCGGTTCCGGCGGAGCACAACGGAGGGTGGGGCAAGTCCCACGGTTACCGCCAGGCCAAAATGTATTTCGCCAAAGGCGGCTCAACCCTATCGGGAATCTCAAAAGCCGGTGAAATGGTGTGGTCGCGCATCTATGTGGAAAACAATGCGCTTAATATGGACATTGGCCGTGGAGAGGCCATGGATCTTCCCATGGAAGAATGTAAACGCCGCCTGGATTCCACCACCGCCGTTTGGCCCCTGATGAATGCGGTGATCTACGGTGTTTCCCGTGATCAGATTATGGCCAAGCATAAGGCGAACCATATTCAAGTCGTTTATGGCAGTAGTGCGGAGGCGGCGGATAATGCCCTCTACGCCCGTGCCGCCATGGCATCCGAATTAAACATCAAGGTAAATCTCTGCGGAACACGAAAAGGTGGATCTGCTTGGGGTGATAAATAACGAATAATCAATATATGAAAACAACAACTGTTACCCTGGGGCTGTGGGCAATGTGTTCCGGCCTTGTCCTCAATCAATCCATGTTTGCAAAGGAATATAAAATACCTCCTTTGGCCCAATCGGGAAAAGGAGCCGTGGTTAAATCCGAGTTGATTTTTTCCATCGAAAACAAACCCACCAAGGAATGCCACGCCTCCACCATCGTGGAAACACCCACCGGTTTGGTTGCCGCCTGGTTTGCGGGAACGCGTGAGAAAGATCCCGATGTGGGCATCTGGCTTTCCCGGCAGGTGAAGGGAAAGTGGACCGCTCCGGTCGAAGTCGTCAATGGAGTCCAATCCATGAATCTGCGCTATGCCTGCTGGAACCCGGTTTTGTTTCAACCCAAGGTCCCTTCGGCAAGCTCAGGTCAGGTGGCACCCTTGATGCTTTTCTATAAGGTCGGTCCCGATCCCCGGCAATGGTGGGGCATGTTGACCACGTCCACCGACGGCGGCAAAACCTGGTCCTGGCCCACCAAACTGGGCGACCATTGGGCGGTCGGGCATTTGTTGGGCCCTGTGAAAAACAAACCCATTCAACTGGCGGATGGTGCCATCATTTGCCCTACCAGCACCGAGGTTGACTTCAGCCCGGACGATACCCGTTGGCGGGTTCACTTTGAAGTTACCCGCGATCTTGGCAAAACCTGGGATGTGGTGGGTCCCATCAACAATGGCATCGAGTTCGACGCCATCCAACCAAGCATCTTAACCTACGCCAGTGGCGACATGCAGGTTCTCTGTCGCACCAGGCAAAATGTGCTTTCACAAAGTTGGTCCAGCGATGGAGGCCAAAGCTGGAGCAATATGGAGGCAACCGATCTGCCAAATCCGAGTTCCGGTACCGATGCGGTTACACTCAAGGATGGACGACAATTACTGGTTTATAACCACACCACCCGGGAAACCAAGATCCCCAGTCGGCAGATGATCAATGTGGCGGTTTCCGACGATGGAAAGGACTGGAACCCTGTGCTTACCCTGGAACTGGAATCCAAGCCACGACCCGCCGATGGGCGCCACTGGGGCGAATATTCCTACCCGGCGGTTATTCAGGCGGAGGACGGGAAGGTTCACATCACCTACACCTACAATCGCGAAAGCGTGAAACACGTGGTCTTGGATCCGAAGAAATTATGAAACCTGAGCAGAAATTTGTAGGAGGTAGCTTGCTGCCGATTTGTATTTTTAACTACGTCAATTCGGCAGCAAGCTACCTCCTACCCAAGAGGTTTATCGCAGCGTTGCTTATGTTCCTGACGTTTCCGTTCTTTTCGGGTTCTACTTCAGCCGCGGAACCCCAACTCGAACCGCTCCAATATAACAACCCCGGTCTCGTGGTGGATCTCGGGGTAGGTCTCTGGGCCTGGCCGATGCCCATGGACTTCGATGGCGATGGGGATTACGACCTGGTGGTGGTTTGCCCGGACAAACCCTTTAACGGGACCTACTTTTTTGAAAACAAAAGCGGGAATGCCCGGTTACCGGTTTTTGAACCACCGGTCCGGATAAGCAAGGGTCTGCAAAATGTGCAGGTCTCTTATGTGGATGGAAAGCCGCGGGTGTTGTCACCGGGTGTGGAGCATGCGGATTTTTTTAAACAAGGTTTGGAATCGGAAGAACCGCTACCGGTGGATCAAAAGGCCATTTTTGAAACCGAAGGCAGAATCCGGGCCAAGCAATGGAAGTATGTCGATTACGACGGCGACGGCCTTCAGGACCTGATGGTAGGCCTGGGTGTCTGGACCGACTACGGTTGGGACGATGCCTACAATGAAAAGGGCGAATGGACGAATGGCCCGCTGCATGGATATGTGTTCTGGCTGCGGAACCTGGGTTCAAACGCCAAGCCAACGTACGATAAATCGCAGCAGGTCATGGCCGGAAAAGATCCGGTGGACACCTATGGTTGGCCTTCGCCCAACTTTGCCGATTTCGACCACGATGGCGACCTGGATCTTCTTTGCGGGGAATTCCGGGATACTTTTACCTATTTCGAAAATACCGGTTCACGCACGAAGCCCGTCTATGCGCCTGGAAAGACCCTGATGCACGGAGGCGAAGCGCTCACCATGAATCTGCAAATGATCGTGCCGGTGGCCTTCGACTGGGACCGGGATGGGGATATGGATTTGATCTGCGGAGATGAGGATGGCCGGGTTGCACTACTCGAAGGCAAAGGTATCGAATGGGACGGCACTCCCATCTTTGAACAACCGGTTTACTTTCAACAGAAGGCTCGGGACGTGAAGTTTGGTGCCCTGGCCACGCCGTTCGGTGTCGATTGGGACAACGACGGTGACGACGATATCATTTGTGGAAACACAGCCGGTTATATTGGATTCTTCGAAAACCTGGGAGGAGGAAAGAATCCCAAGTGGGCTCACGTTAAATATCTGAAAGCCGGTGGGCATACCATCCGTATTCAGGCAGGTCCCAACGGATCCATTCAAGGTCCGGCCGAAGCCAAGTGGGGCTATACCACGCAAACCGTGGCCGACTGGGACAACGACGGTTTATTGGACATCATCGTAAACTCCATCTGGGGGA
>JAQBYJ010000105.1 GCA_027622555.1 Verrucomicrobiota bacterium | reverse complement strand
ATTTCATATATAACCTTCTTATTGTATATAAGCAACTGACTGTCAATGAGTTAATTTATCAAAGTGCCCTTAAGTTGTTTGGAGTAAAGGGCAGTATACAAAGAATCTTCTTTATATAATTTGTCATGGGGACCCGAAGCGACTAAATTCCCATTCTCGAATACGAGGATTTCGTCGGCGAGGCGAATGGTGCTAAATCGGTGAGCTATGATAATTACCGTTTTTCCTTTCACCAGCGATGCAAGTGCCTTCTGGATTTCTTCCTCGCTATGTGAGTCCAGGGCTGAAGTGGCTTCGTCGAGAATTAGAATAGGAGAGTTTCTTAAAAAGGCTCTGGCAATGGCTATGCGTTGACGTTGACCTCCTGATAATTGGCCTCCGCGTTCGCCGGCCATTGTTTCATATCCGCTTTTGAAATCTGTTATAAATTCGTCAGCGTGCGCATTGCGGGCTGCCTGGTAAACTTCTTCTCGAGACGCATCCGGACGACCAATGAGTATGTTGTTAAAAAGCGTGTCGTTAAACAATACGGGGTGCTGGGAAACCACCGCAATTTGATCTCGCAAGTTTTTCTTTGTGAAATGTCGTATATCGGTACCGTCAATCCGAATACTTCCGGATGTTATTTCGTACAGTCGCGGAATCAGTTTGGCGAATGTAGACTTACCTGCGCCGCTGGGACCTACCAGTGCGATCACTGAACCTGGTTTTATTTGTGCATTTATATCTTTTAGGACGGGAACATCTGCATATCCAAAAGATACATCTTCAAATGTTATTTGGCCTTCGGGAATACCGCATTGAACAGGCATGTCCGGATCAGCTATTGAGTCAGGCTCGTCGAGAATTTCGTTGATCCGATCAATTGCTCCCTGGCATTTCTGAATATTTCCGTAAAGACGAAACACACGTTTGAGTGGGTCGTAGGTCATAAACATAACCCCGCCGATTGCCAGAAATGTCGAAAGCGGCACGGCGTTCTGATAACAAAAAACAAAGGTGGCAGCCACCAATGCGGATGCGAGAAACTCGACCAAGGGTTGCGCCATGCGTTCGTATTTAACCACCTTCATTTGTTTTCCGAATAGTTTTAACAGGAAAGTATCGAAAATTGAGATTTGTTGATCTTGCAGATTAAAGGTCCGAATTTCAGTGGTGCTATCGAGGTTTTCGCTTAAGGTCTCTGTCATTTCTCCTTGGGACTCCTGCATGTCCAGGCCGTGTTTTTTCAATCGGCGTCCTACAAAAAATACAGGTACCATTGCCATGGGTGCTGCCAGTAGGATGAATACTATAAATATAACTTCATTTTCCTGCATTGAGAGATAGACGAGGTAACTGAACGCACCTAAGACCTGAAGTGGATAGGCGAAAATTCCGTTGGCAGTTTCCTGCAGCGTGTTTTGTAACAGGGTTGTATCTGAAAGTATCCTTGATAGCAGGTCCCCGCTTCTGTTTTTGTCATGGTAGGCTAGGGGGAGGTGTTGAATCTTGGAAAACAGATCCAATCGGATGCCTTTCAGAATGGTTAATCCACAACTGTTCATCCAAAGCTGATTGAAGTAGCCTGTTATTCCCCGGAGCAGAAAAACTCCCGGAAGCTGCCCGGCTATAATGAATATCTCTAGCCCCGTATAAGCTCCGTGTCCGGATTCGAACACCTCGGAAAACACGTACTTAATAAAATAAGGTACCCCAAATCCACTGGCAACGCCTGAAATAACCCCAGCGATTACTCCCAGTATAAAAACCCGCCTGCAGGAAACGAGGTAACGACGAAATGCGAAAAATTTATTCAATATAAGTTTGGGTAGTTCTTTAACTCAGACCCGTTTGAGTCTTGGTCGTTCATTTTACAAACATTCAAATCTTGTTTAGAAGGCAAACCGCGTGTGCGGCGATACCTTCGCCAGCTCCTAATGCTCCGATTCTTTCCTGGGTGGTGGCTTTGATTCCAATACAGCCTGCCGGGATTTTCAGGGTTTTGCTTAAAACGGCTTTCATTGCATCAATGAAGGGCGATACCTTGGGTTTTTCAGCGATAATGCAGCTATCAATGTTTCCAATGGAATAACCCGCATCATAAGCGAGTTGTGCTGCCTTGGCCAATATGATCTGGGAATCGATGCCTTCGATGGCTGGGTCGGTGTTTGGATACTGGTGCCCAATATCAGGTAATCCGCAAGCTCCCAATATGGCATCCGCAAGGGCATGAGTGAGACAATCTGCATCTGAATGGCCCTCTAGGCCTTGGTCACAGGGTATTTCCACACCCCCCAATACTAATTTGCGATCGGGGGCAAATCGGTGAATGTCATAGCCGAATCCGATTCGGTAAGGAAGTTTACTCATAAAATTGAGATGACTTAGTCTTCTTCAGCCCGTTGTTGCAACAAAAGTTCCGCAAGGGAGAGATCTTCCGGATGAGTGATTTTGGGGTTGGGAAATGTGTTTTCAATCAATGTGACTTTATATCCATAGTGAGAGATGGCCGCCGTATCGTCGGTTACCCTGATTTCCTCTTCCTCGAGTTTGTTATAGGCGTCCCGGATTAGTTTAAATGAAAATGCTTGGGGAGTCTCCATTGCCCATATTCTGCTGCGGTCTAAATCAGTTAGATCTGCCAGTCGGAGGCTCTTGGAACCAACTGGCAGTTTTTTTATGGTATCGACCACACGATGAGCAAGTACGGCAGAATTGTCCTTTAGCATCGCTTCATGGACCTGCTTTATTGAATCGGGCTTAACTAGCGGACGTGCGCAGTCATGAATCATTACAAATTCCGTATCTTCAGGCATTGATTGTAATGCATTGAAAACGGAATCTTGTCTTTCCACCCCTCCTTTGATCCAGGCGATAGGTTTCTTCGTTAGTGGAACCAACAGGTCTTCGAGCACTGATCTCTGTGGGTCATCCCGGTAAATAACTGTGTAGCTTGAAATGACTTCGGCTTTCTCAAAGGCGACCACGCTGTACTCGAAAATTACTCGCCCTTTCAACTCGGCTAAAACTTTATCCAATGCGATCCCTTGCATTCGGTTACTGGTCCCTCCGCACAGTAGAATTGCTGCCGTTTTCATGTTCAGGTCAAACAAGCTCAGCGTTTATCGCCTGTACGGCATCTCGAGGAGATTCAGCCTTATAAATCGGCCTTCCAACAACAATATAATTGGATCCATTGGCCGCTGCCTGAGCCGGAGTGACTATCCTTTTTTGGTCGTCTGCTGAGCTGCCGCTTGGTCGAATTCCAGGTGTCACGAATTGAAGGCTATCTCCAAAATCAGGTACCAGGATATCCAGCTCCTTCGCAGAACACACAAGACCCGGGATTCCTGCTTCAACAACGGCACCAGCAAGATTGTGGACTTGATTCTGAGGCGTGGTTGGCACACCGACCCGGCGCAGTTGGGCTTCATTCATTGTGGTAAGCACAGTGACTCCAAGCAGAAGCAGGTCCGGTTTTAGATCGCGACGGACCTGGTTTGCGGCCGACATCATTTCTATACCTCCACTGCTATGGAGAGTCAGCATGTCAATTGGCAGGTGGCTGAGGCTTTGAACAGCTTTCGCAACTGTGTTGGGAATATCGTGAAGTTTAAGGTCGAGGAATATCTTAAACCCAAGGCCGGATACCTCGTTGACCCAGTCCTGCCCGTAGGCGGTAAACATTTGTAAGCCAATTTTCACCCATCTTAGGTCGGGTCCTATTTCCTGTAGCAGGGAACGGGCTTCATCACGCGATTCCATATCGAGTGCTAAAATAAGTTCACAGGACTTCATAAAAGGTGATTATCGGAAATTTTTCAGTTGAGGCACACTCAAGGGTGACCAGCGTAATGGGTATGAAAGCCAACAGCACAATCCGATTATTTTCCCCTGCCAAGGTAAATCTGCTTATAGCAGTGACCGGCAAACGGGCGGACGGATTCCACGATCTTGTATCCTTGGTCTCACCGATCTCTTTCGGTGATTATGTGTCAATCACCTTATCGGATAAACCGGGATCGATTGATCTTATTTGCGATGCTCCAGCGGTGCCGACAGGAGAATCAAATCTGGTGGTAGCAGCGGCCAAATCTTTCCTGGAAAAAATAAATTCTCAGGCTGGCCTCACGATTGAGCTCGAAAAAAATATCCCTATGGAAGCTGGGCTGGGGGGAGGCAGTAGCAATGGGGCGACCACGTTGTTGATTCTGAATCAATTGTTTGATGAACCATTGAGTTTTGATGAATTAGGCGATCTTGCAGCCGGTTTAGGCTCAGATTGTCCTTTGTTTCTATACCGTCAACCGCTGCTGATGCGCGGCCGGGGTGAACGAATTGAAATGCTGAAGAAGGAATTAATTGAAGCTCTTGAAGGTCGGAAACTGGCCATTTTTAAGCCCGATTTTGGAGTATCCACAAGTTGGGCCTATAACCAATTGGCAAAGGATGCCCGATTGTATGCCGAAAGTGACTCTTTGGAAAACGCTATCGAAAGGTGGAAGGCCGGGGATCTGCCTATATTCTATTTGCTGAAGAATTCGTTTGAGAAACCTGTTTTTGAGAAGTTTATCGCAATACCCGCATTGTTTGACCTGGTCGAAGAGGTCACTGGTCTCCGCTGCCTGATGAGTGGGAGTGGAAGTTGTTGCTTTGCATTTGTGGATAACGATGCAGATATCGAACCGCTAAAATCCCTGGTTCATGATGCTTGGGGCAAACACTCGTTTTTCCAGGTGTGTGAGCTGGGGCTTCTTTCAAATAATTGAGGTTAGCGGCGCTTTAGCTTCATTTGATAAAAACCTTTGCGCTTCAGTTGGTTATTGCAGAATATCTTTTCTCAAATAACTCATCTACCTAAATGGCATCAGGACAAGGAACGGAACAAATATTTAAAGGCATTGCGGCAGCGCCTGGAGTGTCGTTGGGAAAAGTCTTCGTCCATGTTGAAAACAACCTTTATGTACCAAACTACGAAGTTGGTGGGGAGGCGTTTGACAGCGAGATCAAGCGTTTCGAAATAGCTTTGCTTAAGACCCGTCATGATATTTCTGAAATTCGCAATCAAGTAGCACAACGGCTGGGAGAGGAAGAGGCGCAGATATTTGATGCGCATCTTATGGTGTTGGAAGACCCTGCGCTGATTGACGAAACCATTTCAGAAATGCAAGAAAACCACTGGAATGTTGAGTTTTCTTTCCATAAAACATCCCAGAAGTATATAGATGCGTTTCAGAGAATTGATGATGATTTCATCAAAGAAAGGATGAACGATATCAAGGATGTTTCCCGGCGAATTCTTTATAACCTGGCAGGAGAAACCCTGGAATCGCTCGAAACAATTGATGAAAAACAGATTGTTGTGGCGCACGATTTTACGCCTTCGGATGCCGCGGCCATCAAAAAGGAATTTCTCCAAGGATTTGTTACGGAGGCTGGAAGTCGTACCAGTCATGTGGTCATTATGGCCAAGGCCTTGAATGTCCCTGCCGTGGTGGGTGTGCATGAAATTCTCAAATCGCTGCAACAAAACGATGAAATTATTATCGATGGATTTGAAGGATTGGTGATATTAAATCCATCTCCCGATACCTTATTTCAATACGGAGAAAGTAAGAAAGCCCGTGATGTCCAGGAGCAGGAGTTTCTTAAGCATTCCAGCGAACCTGCGATCACTCTGGATGGTTTGCAGATCAATGTTTTTTCCAATATTGAGGATAATGATGAGATTCCCCGGGTAGTTGATTTGGGTTCTGACGGGATCGGCCTTTACCGAACCGAGTATCTGTTTTTGGGCTCGGGTAACTTTCCAACCGAAGAAGAACAGTTCAAGGCTTACCGGGAAGTGGTTCAGTCTTTAGGGGATCTTCCGGTTATTTTGCGCACCTATGATTTAGGAGGGGATAAAGTATTACAGAGAAAGGATCTTGTTGGAAAAGAAGATAACCCATTTCTTGGCTGTCGAGCGATTCGCTTCAGTTTATTATATCCCGAGATATTTAAAGATCAACTACGGGCGATGCTGCGGGCAAGTGTATTCGGAAATCTAAAGATAATGTTTCCGATGATTAGTAGTTTAGATGAGCTTCAATCGGCAAACAAACTTGTGGAAGAAGTTAAGAATGAGCTGAAATCAGCCGGTGTGCATTATGATGACTCGACTGAAGTTGGAATCATGATCGAGATTCCTTCAGCCGCCATTATTTGTGATATCCTCGCAGACCATTGTGACTTTTTTAGCATCGGGACCAATGACCTTATGCAATATATGCTCGCGGTTGATCGCGGAAATGAGCGTGTTGCGAGTTTATATGAACCGTGTCACCCGGCAGTGCTTAGATTACTAAAGCAAATCATTGAACAATCGAATATCAACGAACAACCATTGAGTATCTGTGGTGAATTAGCCGGTGACCGAATTTTTATCCCACTGCTGATCGGTCTCGGCATGCGTAATCTCAGTGTATCTCCCGCATTGGTTCCGGCCATCAAATACCTTATTCGAAAAATTTCCATTGAAGAAACGGAAGCATTGGCGTCTCAAGTATTGCAGATGTCCGATGCAAATGAAATTTTTAAGAGTTTAAAGCAATTTTTCTCTACTAAAAAGTAATAGACGTCGACTGTGTCGATAAGGGAAAACAAAGAAAGAGCAGATCCGAACACTCCTTCGGAAATGCGATCTTGGAACAAGTGGTTACGTGCCGAACTAGCGAAACAGATTGTATTTAATAATCGCGTAAGCTGCTCTCAGACCATCTGTCCATTGGATCTTTTTTCCTTCCTTATAAGTGCGACCATTGTAGGAAATACCAACTTCGAAAATCCTGATATCCAGCTTTGAAACTTTTGCTGTTATTTCCGGTTCGATGCCAAAGCGGTTTTCTTCAAGCTGAATTTTTTCGATAACCTCCCGGGTGAATACCTTGTAACAGGTCTCCATGTCGGTGAGGTTTAAATTCGTCATCATATTCGAAAACAGGGTGAGCAGTTTATTCAGGATCATATGCCAGAAATACAATACCCTGTGGGGCCGACCTCCCATAAAACGTGAGCCATAAACAACATCGGCTTTTCCTGTAAAAATGGGTTCCAGCAGGGTGGGGTAATCCACGGGATCGTATTCCAGGTCTGCATCCTGGATGAGGAGGATATCACCTGTGGCCTTTTCAAAACCTGCTCTCAAGGCAGCGCCTTTTCCTTGATTGGAATCCTTCAGGATTAGATGGTCATACAGACCGTTTATGTGTTCCAGGAGGAACTCTCTTGTCCCATCCGTTGAGAAATCATCTACCACTATAATTTCCTTATTTGTAATAGAAGAAGCCTGGACCGCTTTTAAAATTGGTTCGATCGTTGGACGTTCATTGTAGCAGGGAATAATGATGGAAACTTTCATGGGGTCGGGGATTATATAACCACTTGCATTTGAAATAATAAAGCTCAGGGAATTTACTTTCCCTGAGCTTTGACGAAAACAATGATCTGCAGCTTAGGAGCCAAGGACGCGGGCAATTGCCTCATCCCCAATAACTGGAGTAACATCAAATGTGAGGAGATCCGTCCAGCTTTGGGTCCACGTGAACAATGCTTCTGCGTTATCAGTTTCAGCCACCATAAAACCGTATAGTCCGGCAACGCTGTGCCAGCGGCCTAACATGGTTACACCTTCTGGAGGGAGAGCGCCTGTCGAAGTAAAACGGTCTTGAGCTTCATTCCGGTTGTCTGTCGCGATTTCGTAGGAGATATGGAACAGCATATTTTTAACGGGTTCTGGTTATGATTGATTGTACGTTTTTACTGAGGCCTTTAAGAATTATGGAATGGCCTTGCCGCTTTCAATTTTAAAGTTCAGCGACCTTCAGTCCTAATTGTGGTGATGCTTTTCGCGATGCTGCCGTAAGAGGTCTTTTCCATAATCATTCCCATTGGGTGTGCGAATGACGGCGTGAATGTGCTGCCTGATGGGTTTTCGTTCAGGAAACTGTTGTCTCAGACCAACCGGGTTTTGGTGATCGAACTCGATCAAAGCGACCGGGCTGTGTATCCGGTAATAAAAAACTGAATCATCCTCAGTGCCACCTTTCCATGCAAAGTAAGTGTGGTCCCAGTGTTCTTTAATTTCCGTCATGCGTACTTCGGCATGGCCTTCGTTCAAGTATCCTATGTAGATACCGATTACTTCTTGAAGCACCTTCGTTTGTTTCTTATTCAGCTCAGTTACGAGCAAACCTTCGAAGGGGATAATCTCGTTGTCTTTAAACGCCTCCGTCTGGTTATCATTCCCCGTCTTTTCCGATGATAGCACTGCCTTCGACTTTTGCGCAGGAGTCAGGTCTTGGGCAAAGGCCAGCGCCTTGTTTTGTTCATCCTGCATAATGGCAATGCCCTTGTACTTTCCGGATTCTGCGATCATGGGTTCGGAGCCTATGAAGGTCGGGGTAGCCACGACTTGATCACCCAGGACAAAGAAGTTGATAATCAGGTGATGACCGTCGATCTGCCAACCCCAGGGTTCCGTGGCGGACGGTTCCCCCATGATGGTTATGAAATACGCCCACTCGCCGAGCATAAACTGACTGCCCTGCATTTCACCCAACGTGTGGTTGAGTTTCATGATATCCCTGGAGAGCTGAAAGCCCTTGGAGCTGAGTGAAGCCCTGATAAGGTCAAAGGCTTTTTCTTTTTGGTCCTCGGTCATGTCCTCAAAGCCCATGCCCCAACGATCGTAGAAGTGCTGGTTCATCCACTGCCTCCACTCCGGACTATCAACCGGGTAAAGTGTCTCCTTCTTCTGCTCGTCGCTTAAAGATTTTAAAAATGCCTCCGCTGCTTTCTGGATGGAACCGGTGGAAACCCCGGTAGGTTTGATTTTGAACAATCCTGCTTGGATCGTTCCATTCTCTGTAATGCCAACGAAAGGGGTACCTTCCAGACCGGCTTCCATCTGACGCGAGCGTTCTGCCGCCTGTTGCAGTTGCTGTTCCGGTGAGCCTCGTTGAGCGGAAAGGTTGGCTTGAAAGGATAGGATAGCGAAAAAGCATACAAGAACTTTGGAGACGTGGATGTTGTTTCTGAGCTTCATGGATTGAATTGGGATAGTGATTTGAAGAGCTTA
The DNA here is from genome assembly GCA_027622555.1 of Verrucomicrobiota bacterium. Taxonomy (NCBI): domain Bacteria; kingdom Pseudomonadati; phylum Verrucomicrobiota; species Verrucomicrobiota bacterium. The sequence continues at coordinate 9,172 of JAQBYJ010000105.1, read as the reverse complement.
CTCTGATTGCGTGTAAACTATCTTTCCAATGAGGATAGGATCAATGCAAAAGGATTAACTCTGGATACTCGGATCGACTGATTAAAGAGCTTTCTTGCGCATGCGGGATACCATCTCAGGGAAGTCGGTAAAAATGCCGTCGACGCCGTATTGAATGAGTTCCTTCAGTTCATCGTTTTTAGCTTCCATGGAAGTTGTCCAGACGATGTTTCCCAAAGAATGGACTTCATCGATGAGTTGCGGGTTTTCTCTTATCCACTCAGGCCAGAGTCGGATGATATCCACACCTGCTCGAGAGTAGGTCTCTATGTCTTTCTGTTCCGGGATGAACGCCAAGGTGCGCAGGTTGGCATTGAGGGATTGGATGTCTTTGAGTTCTTCCAGCGATCGAACGGCCGCAATCACATTCAAAACGTGGCCGTGCTTTTCTGTGAGTCGGACGATCTTTGTCAGTTCAGGTAAAGAAGTTACTTTTAGGTCCAGCAACAATTGAGCATTAGTTTCAGCAACCAATTCAAGCACTTCCTCGTAAGTGGGAATACTTTCGCCCATGCCAGCATCCAGTTTTTTCAACTCTCGCAAACTGTATTCAACCACCAGACCTTTCCCGTTGGTTGTGCGATCCAAGGTGGAATCATGCAGGATAATGATCTCCCCATCCTTGCTGCTACGAAGGTCGATTTCTACCACCTCACTCTCGAACTCAATGGCTTTGCGAATCGCCAGTAGTGTGTTTTCCGGATATTCGGGAACCACTCCTCCGCGGTGTGCGATCGACATCACGCTGCCATTGGGTCCGGGAATAATTCCAGTTACTTTCCCTTGGCTCATTTGACTGAAGAGAAAGAAGACAGATACAAATGTGAAAAGAGTGGGGCGGAGATTTTTCATGAAACTTAAGTAGGGGTTGGTATTATTTGATATACAAAGATGGTGGGTCAATGGCTTTTGGAATTAGAACCGAAACTTTAAATCCGAAACTGCAGGAACTGGTTCAGTGGCGATTTCCTGGGAACGCCAAGCCTCAGCTTGGCATCTTTAGATTAGATCGCAGCTAAAGCATTCCTACCTCCGATTATCGGTCCCTTACTCTATTGGAAAAGGAGAAACTCGATCTAAGGGTGTAATTCTTTGGACTGGGTAAGTCCCCGGCGGCGGCTTCGGCGAAGCAACCCTACCATAATGATCCAAGGCCAATGTAATTTTGAACCCAGCCGTAGATTGTCGTAATTAGTTCCCTAGCTTAAGACGAAATTGTAGGAGGGGATTTATCCCCCGATCGCTTGGTAGAGCTTCGAACAATCGGGGGATAACCCCCCTCCTACAGTGGCTTCAGTCCTCTATATCAAAGACCTGGAGATATTACTCCTACATTCGAGCTCCAAGTTTTTCTGTTGAAAAATTCTCACGATTAATTCCTGACTTTATAAAAAGGTTGCCGGAATGTTCCGCTTGTGCGGAGATAATTCATGGCCACATGCTTGCTGAAAGGGGAAATGATTTTGCGCGCTTTTTTACTTATTGTCCTTTGTGCGGTTTGCGTTGTGTCCGCCGCGGCACAATCAGACTCCAAGGGTGAACCTGTTCCACTTTCCCTTTCACCGGTTATGGATCTACGAGCTGAGACCAAGGATGGGCAAACGGCGGAGGCTTCTTATCGCTTGCCTTCCGGCAAGGGTCCATTTCCGGCGATCATTTTTATTCACGGAACCTTAAATACTTCCAAACAATCCGCGCGGCACAACACCTTAACAAAAAGCCCTACGCACAACCGGTTTCTTGCGATGGGATTTGTGATCGTGCAGTCGACCTTTCGCACTTACATTGAAAACCCGCAGGATCAGGGACCTGTATTGGATAACCTGGCCGTCATTCAAGCGGTGCGGGATCTGGAGGAAGTGGATCCTGAAAGTATAGTAGTCATGGGTGGTAGCGGTGGTGGTAGCATCGCCATGGACTTGATCACTCGTACACGTCTCAGTGCGGCCATCGCTGGGGAACCGGCATCCATTATTTTTGCCGGCATGCTGAATGTGAACGCTACCGATCAAGAAGATCGTTTTGCATCCATGAATGATCCCCAAAAATATTACACGTCCGAGATTCAGGAATTGGTGCAGAAAAAAGTCCGCCAATTTACGACCCCGCTCCTCATCCTTCATGGCGATGTGCATCCCATCAAGGACGTGAATATGGATTACATCATTCCGGAAATCCGGAAACTTGAAAAACCATTGAAAGTCATCATCTATCCGGGCCAACCGCATGGATTCTATTGGGGAGCAAAACCCGACGCGAAAGTTTTCAATTCCATGATGGATGATATCCAGATGTTTGTTTCTCCCAAGTTGAAAACGCAGCCGAAGGAATGGATCGCGGGGAATTGAGGAAGGAAGATTAGATGTTAAGGTGTCGGGTGTCAGGAAAAGAAAATGTAGGAGTTAGCTTGCTGACGATTGGTAAATCAAGGAGTTGTCGATTCGCAACCTAGGTCGCTCCTACAGTATTGAGCATCCCAATAAAACTATAAACCCGGAGGTACCCTCACGCAACTTCCATATCCCAGCCGAAGCCGGGCTCTTCGGAAGGTCGCATATAGATCCCTTCCGGGCCCCGGGTCAGGTTGTTGTCTTGTTCGTAGCGTTCGTAAACGATATCCGGTCCACCGGGAGCGGGCATGAACATTTCGGCCCAGGGGCTGTTGGTTGTGGCCATGACAAAGTGAATGGCGTCCCGCTGTCCTCCTCCATGGGGAATAACGGGTATGTCGTAGGCCGAGGCAAGAGCGCCGATCCGGCGAAGCTCGGTTAATCCACCACACCAATGGATGTCGGGTTGCCAGATTTCGGCACCGTTTGTCCGAAGCAGCTGGCGGAATCCGTAACGCGTGTAGACGTGCTCACCGGTCACGATGCGCGTGGATTTGATCTGCTCGCGCAGTCGGCCGAAACCTTCGTAGTCATCGGGAGGCAGGCACTCTTCCATCCAGTAAACGTCGTAAGGTTCGAATGCTTCGCAGAGCTCAATCGTATAGCGCTCGGTCAGAGCCATCCAGCAATCCATGGCCACCACGCCATCCGGACCGACGGCTTCGCGTGCTCGCTTCACCAGCTCAACATTTTTGCGAATGCCTTCTTTTTCGTCCGCCGGTCCATGGGGCAGGGCCAGTTTGAGTTTGGTGAAACCGAATTCCACGTGCTGCTCAATATCGTTGCCGGTGCAGTAGGCCGGGATTCGCGATTTGGTTTCACCGCCGAGTAGACGGTATACGGGCAACCCCCAGGCTTTGCCCGCAATGTCCCATAGTGCCAGATCGACTCCGCTGATGGCATTGGGCACGACGCCTTTCCGCCCGTAGGACAGGGTCGCGCGCCACAGGATGTCCCAGATGCGTTCAATGTTCAGCGGGTTTTCGCCTAACAGGAGCTTGGTAAGGTGGCCTTCGATAATGGGACCTCCACCAGGCCCGCCCCTGCCGAGACCGGTGATACCTTTATTCGTCCCGATCTCAACCCAGAAACTAGAGACACCTCCAGTATCCGGCTGAAAGAGACTGCGGGTCGCTTTGTACTTGGGATAAATGGAAACCGGATTGGCAACCTCAACCCCTCCGGTTGACCAGGATCCCGCGGCTGGTTTGTAGGAAGGTACTGGGCGCTTGGGCCGTGGGTTAACGATGCGAATCGAGGTGATCTCAAGATCCGTTTCCGGAGACGGAGCGGAATTGTGATTTTTTGAAAGGAGCTCTTTGGGCAGTAATGAAGCAGCCGCCCCGACTCCGAAAAGTTTAAAAAGATTTCTGCGTTCCATGACGAACGATGTAACTGGAAGGAGTGGTTTGAGTAAACCAGAAAAGGTGGATGAAGATTCGTTAGTAGGAGCGGTTTTTGTTCGCGACTCGTAGGTCAAAATGCAAACTGGGGCCTGGCTTTCCCGGGGTGATCACAGTGAATGCAGGTACTTCTATATTCCTGGGTAAGCCCTCATTTTGAAAAGGAAACACAACGGCAGAGCAAGGATGCTTTTACCCTACCAATTCACCGCTTTCGGGCAGGGCGATGGCGTCTCGCCCCGCCGATTATTTTTGAGTGTTTTCTAGCCGTAGACCAAAGATTCTGCAGATGGACTCACCGCTTCCTCCCTTGGCACAGCAAACAAGTCGTAGACATCGGCGTCGATAATTTCGACATCGGCGAATTCACCGATGGGCAGGGCACTGCCGACGTAGACACGGCCGTCGATATCGGGGGCGTCGGCTTTCGATGCCGGGTGATATAAAGATTTAGTCTTCTGATTCACTTTGGCTCTCAAGAAAGCGTCTATCCATAATATCTTTCTCTCGATTACCTTGTTTGAACCGAAGCATTAATTCCGCATTTGCGAAGGGTATTTTTACTCCCTGAATATCTACCCAATCGATAACTGGCTCTACTTCAGAATAGGAGATACCGAGGCTTCCGTCATGAGGTCTATTGTAATTTCGTCATTCACTCGAACCACGACCCAATTGGCTATGTCCTCATCACCCAGTTCCCGGATTGCCTTGTCTGGAAGAGTGTCCAGAGCTTGTTTTACTCGATTCTGATTTTCTTTGTCTTTGGCAATTAGTAGATCGAGGTCTTCAGTGGCTCGTATAAATCCTAAGCGATTTATATCAACCCCTCCAATGACAATATAATTTGCTGATACTTTGTTTAATTCTCGAGCAAGACTGACCAGGTCATGTTCGTCGGGGGGACGAGTTACTTCTTCTTCTTCTGGCGGTTTTTTTCCCATTCCTCTACCTCTTCCCAAGTTCGAAACCGCTGAATTCCAAAAGGCTCTCCGGATCGTGGAGCTACCAGAGCCGCTCTTCTTTGATTTCTTCCAAACCGAATGATCGGGGAATCTTTCAATTTTCCAAGCTCACGCATTCCGATGGAGGATTTCATGTCATTTAATCTTTTTGTGAGGCAATTGCTAGCGAATGGTCCAGTTTGAAGCAATACGAATACTTTCCATGCCTGTTGACTCCTACATTTCAATGGGACTACTGAGAAACCAAGCTATCTCCAGAAGGAGTCACTGCTTCTTCCCTTGGAACAGCAAACAAGTCGTAGACATCTGCGTCGATGATTTCGACATCGGCGAATTCACCAATGGGCAGGGCACTGTCGACGTAGACGCGGCCATCGATGTCGGGGGCGTCAGCCTGGCCGCGGGCAATGCCGGTTTTCTCGACCAGGACACGGATGGTTTTGCCGATAAAGGATTCGCTTACGTCGAGGGACACTTCCTGTTGGGCGGCCATGGCGCGGTGCCAGCGGGCTTCCTTGGTTTCGTCGTCGAGCTGGTCGTCGCGCTTGGCAGCACGGGTGCCTTCTTCTTGCGAGTAACGGAAGAGGCCGAGGCGCTCAAACTTGGTTTCGGTCATGAAATCCAACAGTTCCTGGAAGCACTCTTCTGTTTCACCGGGGAAACCAGCGATGAAGGTGGTACGGATCGCGATGCCCGGAATGCCGGCGCGGATGCGCCCGATGAGGTCGCGGATGTAGTCACCGTCGGTTTCGCGTTTCATTTCTGAAAGCATATGATCGGAGATGTGTTGCAGAGGAATGTCGATGTAGCGGGCTACCTTGGGGCACTCGGCAATCGTCTGGATGAGTTCGTCACTCCAGTGGGCCGGGTGAGTGTAAAGCAGGCGGATCCAGAAATCCCCTTCAATGGCGTTGAGTTCACGGAGAAGGGTAGTGAGTGAATCGCCGCGAGTGGAGTCGACCTCGGAACGTGGGTTAGGACGTTGCTCCCAGCGGTCCATGCCGAAATAGGTGGTGTCTTGGGAGATAAGGTTAATTTCCTTCACTCCTTCTGCTACCAATTGGCGGGCTTCTTTTACGACGGATTCGATGGTACGGCTGCGGTGTTGCCCACGGATTTTGGGGATGATGCAAAATGAGCAGGGGTGGTTGCAGCCTTCAGCAATCTTGATGTAGGCAAAATGCTTGGGAGTGAGGCGAAAGCGGGGCGTGTCGAAATCGGGAATGTATTTTGATTTTCCTTCGACATAGTTTTTGGGTGCTTCTTTGGGCTGTCTTTCTTTTCCGAGGAGTTCCTCAATCACCTCCGTTACCTTGGTCAGTTGGTCCAACCCGATAAAGGCATCCACTTCCGGGATCAGGTTGGGAAGCTCATTCGAAAAACGTTGTGCCATACAGCCGGCCACAATCAGTTTCTGGTTGCCGTGCCTTTTGTTCAGTCCGCGGTCGCGATGCGATTCCAGGATGGTATTAATACTTTCCTCATTGGCGGAATCGATGAATGAGCAGGTATTTACGATCAACACATCCGCCTCTTCGTGTTCTGAGGTCAATTCCATGCCGGCCTTGTACATGTGACCGATCATGATTTCAGAATCGATCAGGTTTTTGGCGCAGCCAAGAGATATGAGACCTACCTTAGTAGTTTGTTTGGAGATTGTGGACACGGTATTTTAAAAAGTTTCGCCACAGTGGAGAACTGAATTATGGAGTCAAGAGGGTTTGATGCTATGATGGAAATGATGAAAATACAGGTTTTCCGCATAAATGATTGAGTGATAATCGTAAATCATGGTTCTTCGTGCCGGTCTGCCTTCGTCTGATTGACAGCTATGCCTATTAGTTACTAACGTACTGAGCATATGGTCACTCTGTTCTCCCTTCGGTTTAAACGCATTGTTTTGAGACTTTGCGGACTGGTTTTAACGGTTTGCCTACCACTCGGAATACTTTCCAATTCGGTATCCGGTCAGACGTTGCTCGAACAGGTTTACAACGATGATGCCGATAGTCTAAGTGTTCGGTTATCGTTGGCGGTAGATCCAAACGATTCCATCGCAAAAGGTGATCAGGATTACACGATGCATTTCGGCCTACTTTCACCGGATGGATACAAAATATATCCTCAGGGAAGTTCGACAACAATCCGCAACAGTAATTGTGGTTATGTCCTTGATGAAGCGACGGGTATTATTACCTGGGAAATTTTATGGCATTTTCCTCTAGGTTTGCTGGTGCCTGCCGTAGTTGATCTGCAGCTTTGTGTTATTATACAAAATGTTTATGGAAAGATTATTTGGGAGGGAAATCTGGGGGACGTTTTTCAGCGGTCCGACGATGGGGTGCAAAATGATTCCCGGCCCAGGATTTCATTAGAGCCGACCACCTTACCTCCTTTCAGTGGGGGAGGATCCAATTTAGACCTGATTGTAAAAGCCTACAATCATAGTTTAGTTGGGCTAGGTGATTTTTTTGATTTAGCACCGAGGGATGGGTCAACGGATACCGGAGTTAAGAGAACATTTGAGGGACCGGAATTGTTAAGTGTGGACGAAACCTGTGAGGTTTGGAAAAGACCTTTTCATATTTACCGGAGAGGTTCTTCTACCGTGGCTCGATATTGGTTAATTGTATGGTTTGGGGGTCTTGGTCAGATCTATTGTCCCTTCGACTTAGACTTATCAGGTGACACGCTTGAAGATATTCTTGGCCCGGAACTTTTGACTTCCGATTGGTGTACCAAAGCGGAGGACCCGACTTACCTGGACCTGTATCCATTATGGGGGCGTGATGCCACCACCAATGTTTATGCCAATGCGGTCATTCGAGACGACACCGCAATTGACCCCAGGCGCGTTTTCTTTTTCGTCAATAACGAGATTTGTATTGAGGATTCGTTTTTTCCGATCGGGTTTGGTCAACATTTCAAGGGCGATTGTGTGGAGGGCACCTTTCGATCAAATATTGTAACTACTCAGGTGTTCAAGGCAACGGGATCTTCCGCGTAATTAAGCGGGTCAATAATCCGGGGGCAAAACAGTACTGTCAAATGCCTTTACCAGAGCATCCCACGCCATCACTCCATTCTTCTGTTGGGTGGAGATATAGGAGCGGATGCGGGCAAATATTTCAGCGTTTTGAACCGTCCGGAACCCGCCGGATATTTTCTGTTTCACTTTCACCATTCGTATGTCCTGCTCAGCCTGGTTATTGCTGAAGGGTATTTGCGCATCCCAGATAAAGGCCAATATTTCGTCCCGGTATTTATCCATGCGCTCGAGCAGGTTTCTCGATTTGGTTTTCTTTTTGCGGCCCCGTTTCTTTTTTGTGCCCGGCGGATCATCGATCTGCGGGTTCTCCCGGTAGCCTTCCGCAATAATTTTCCCATAACGAACATGCCAACTTCGCTTACTTTTATGGGCGAGATCTTCCGGCGAAGCCATGCTGTGGCAATAGGCGTCTTCCAGGAGTTGTTTCATCTTTTTAGCCCAAGATTGCTTGAGTTGTTCTTCGGCGAAAACCAGTTCGCGTATCAAATGGGGGTTACACAGCGAATGCGCACAGTTTTTCAAACGAAAATAGGCGGACCAGCAATCGTGAACCAGCCGCCCGGTGAAGTTTTCCAACAGGCCGAAGTCCTTCAGCGCTTCATAGCCCCGCCTGGCGTGGATTCCCAGAAAGGTATAACGCCCGTTGCACAGCGTGTGCAGCCAATGGGTTTTCCCGCCGATCTTCAATCCAGTCTCATCCGCATGGGCTATGGAGCATTTTTCCAGGATTTCCTTCAGACGTCTTTCAAAGGCTTCCAGATGCCCATGGCACTGTTGGCGAGCCTTCAAGATCGTGTCCTCGCTGACCCGGCAACCATATAAATCCGCGCACATCTCACGTATCCGATTCAACGGTACGAGTTGGTAATCACTCAGATACACCAGCCAGCTCAGAAATTGTTTCCCATATTGCACCGGAGCGCTCACACCTTCGGGGACTTCCGCTGTAACGATACGGCCCGAAGAGTTGCGGTACTGATATATCCAATGTTCATCCACCCATAATTTCGGTTCGGGAAGATCGAACACCTGACGCTTGATGATATGCACGATGTCTTTGTCGCCTAAACTCTCTCCGCTTATAGGACAACGCGACAAGCTGTGCTTTATGACCCGGTCCGGATCTTCGATCAATTCCAATGTCTTGCCGCTATGTCCCGGCTGACCACCGCTTTTACGGCGCCCCTTTTTACGCAGGCTTTTCGGCTTGGGCTTATTATACCCATCACTACTGGGCGGCTTTGAACTGTTGCGGCTGTTTGTGGCTAGTTTTTGCTCAAGTATTTCGACCCGCTCCATTAGGTCCAAAAGCAGTTCAACGACTGC
>JAQBYJ010000104.1 GCA_027622555.1 Verrucomicrobiota bacterium | reverse complement strand
AGGTGGCTCAGGATCGACAATCTATCGCCAGGGCCGCTGGTCGAGATTTCTATCATCCAGTCCTCGGTCTTCTCAGCCTCCACGAGCACTTCGTCAGACCAGGCAATGACTTCCTCAGCTTCAACGAAGCCACCAGTGATTCCTTTAATGAAATATTCCGCTTTAGTACGATAATCCATTCCAGCTACCAATCAGATTGTTTCCGCCGTACCAAGCCGTTTCTTGTCAGACGAAAATATAATCGAGCCAACCACCTCCCCAAAGGCATCCTCTCTTTATCGAAACAAAAAAGTTAAGAGCAAGCTACCCTGCCGGGAAAAAATTCCCTAAATTCTTTATCCGCTTTGGCCACACCCTGTTAAGGCAGATAAAAAAGAGTATTGGTAACACAAAAATACAAAACAACTAGGACCGTCCCCTGCTGAATGTGTTGACGACCAGAGAAGACTTTCCCATACGCCGCGGTCCCCGAACCAGCACATTCCCTGGGCCGAGCTGAAACGGCGCAAAGTCATGCGGGTGGCGGTTACCTATGCGGTAGCTTCCAATGCCATCATTGAATTTGCATCGGCAACGTTTGGTTGGTTCGACATTCCTAAATGGGCATCTATACCAAAATGCGCGGATTATCCCTTTACCAACCAATCCGGTCGATTTGTTGAACACTGTCGAAATGGAGATCGTTACTCAATACGGGAAGACCGTACTCTAAGGCCAAGGCGGCGATCCACACATCATTTTCAGGAATTGGTGTTCCCTGCTTCCTTAGCCCATGACGAATGGTAGCATAAAATTGAGTCGTGGTTTCCAAGATAGCGAGCACAGTACACGCTTTGGCAAAAGACATCAATTGTGGCTCGAATTGTTTTCGCAGTTTTGAGCCACGCAAACCATAACGGTATTCTCCCAATACAATAACCGGCAGATACACTTCATCAGTGGAAGCCAGCACAGACACCAAGGCTTTTTCTCCGTCGAAAAATGCTGAAAGCGCATTCGTGTCGATGATCACTCCCAATCCTCCGGAATCACCTGCTCACAGGATTCCTCAATTCGCTGGAGGATGCGGCTGGATTCTTGCCGATCTTTCTTCAATAAGCCTGCGAATCGCATCCAAGGCTTTTCAGTCACTGCCGTTTCATCCGCTGCCAGCTTCGCTTCTATCGCTGAAGTTACAAAAGCGGTCATGGTTTGCCCCTTCCGGGCTGCGGTAGATTTGGCTCGGCGAAACAAAGAGTCGGGAAACTCGAGGGTGGTTTTCATGATTATAGTCTCACCCATATTTATGGGTCTGTCAAGACTCAGCTCTTCCTGGCATGTACTCCCCAGTTTGATCCGACGACATCCCCCTTCATCCTAAATTCCGCAGACGGGCAGGCTTGATGTCATTACCAGATGTAAGTGGGCTAGCTGTGGTCCTCACTGCGCCCTGCTTACAACGCCACCAGGGCGGTAAGACCGCACGTCCCATTCGGGTTGAATGATTAAAAAAATCTCTTCCCCTGTTGGGTGAAAGCGGTCTTTCTCCCAAATCGCTCTCTAAAAAATACTTGAACTCTATGTATTCATTCAACTGCGGTTTTAGGTTCATTACAGCTAGACACAGCCGGCAACAAGTCCTCTAATAAGGAAGAAGGGTTCCGCAGGTTCCTTTCCCCAGACATCATTTATTCTGGACAGCAGTGGCCAATCGGAAACTTGATAATTGACCACTGACCCTGTCTGCTTGCGTTGGAAGGATCGAACATAAACAAACCAGACCCCCTAACAAACCTCTCACGATGCGACTTCGTAGCGGAGGCAGACATCGTAACGGGTAAGGATTTCGGGTTGCGCCCTCAGGCCAGCGATGGTTCCGGATGCATCCTCCCGCCAGCACGTCCTTGATTACATGACCATGCACATCTGTGAGCCGGCGATCGAGCCCGTTGTGATACCAGGACTGTTGCGAAAAAAGACTGCGTTCTGTCAAGAATGAAGATATGACCCCGTTCTTCACCTCTGCCTTTTTAACTGTAACCTATGTGCCCGGTAAATGTGTTACCGATGCGTCCGGTTTATACCAGTGGATGAGAAGACTCGAAATAACCGACATTGCCTTACACTGCGAAATCGGCAGCAGTTCATTCTATTCCACACAAATTTAAAATCACGTGGAGGAGATTCCGTCCCAATGCCACAAAAAGCGCTCAAAACAGACGACTCCCAATCACCCCTCAATACAATTTCGCTCCTAAAGAAGTGGTCCCAACCGTTCACAGATCAGAGAATACTAAAATACTAGGTCCGGCACCTTTTTCCTTCGGCTTGCTTTGATTGGTAGGGCTTGTTGAAGCAGCTGCCATTTGCTGTAAGCTTAGGTTAAGGTAGTTTTATTCAGTACCGTCCTCTATTCCTATCTTCTACCAATTAGAATTTGAACGAGTTCGACAGATAAACGGTCCTCGGATTAGGGATACGGACAACGGACAACTGCCCATCTGGATTGGTTTTAATCGGGATATCGCCACTTTCGCCGACAAGGTTTCTAACGTTTAATTGTACTGTCCAATCGATTTTCTCATCAAAGAGCCTTTTTCGGTAAGTAATCCATGCATCTCCACTAAACAGTTCATCACCAAAAAATGGTTTACTTAGATCAGGAATCGTAACTCCAGATTCTGGCTCTAGCACAAACTCATAGCCTGTTGCAGCACTATCTTCCCAACGAACAGCTCCTCCGACCGAGAAGCCTTGGAAAAGGCCCTCTGAAAACTCATAAGTGCTAACGCCCGTAAAACGCCATTTACGTTGCTCACTTGATACCGTGCCATCAAGAGCTTTGGCGGCACGAATGGGTGCAAGTATTGAAGTAAACAAAGGCACATCATAAACGAAATTCGACCGTTGCAGGAATCCGTCTTCGAAGAGTTCACCAAGCCTAGCTGACTGAACAGCTGAGATATAACTTTCCACCGTCTCCGACATCACAGACGCGGTGTCGTTTTGGACAGTTTCCTGCTTACTGATGTTAGCCATAAGACGCCAAGAGGAGGTTGGATTTGCGACAAATTCAACCTCAAACCCTTCTGCAACTCGGCCCTGCGTGGATCCGATATTCGGGATATCGTCGTATACATATTCATTCCATAAACCATCTCCGTCCGTGTCGACCTGCCGTGGATTTACAACGTCCACCAAGGCTTGAGGAAGAGCCCCTAACTGGGCACTATACCAGCTATCATAACTCTGTATCGGGAAAGAAGCAGGGCCACCGTTTACTCCTGATGGAATGTGATCTGCCCAAGGGATACCGGTCAATTCACCCATGCGATGTTCTTCTATTCGATCAAACACGTGGTTAGCCAAATCAAAACCGAGCCCTGCCGAGATATCGGCTAAATCAGTTTCAAACCAGTTGAATTTTATTGAATACTTATTATCATCCAAACTGATCAGAAATCCATATTCCTTAGTTGAGCCTGTAGGCTGACCGATAGGTTGACCCAAGGCATTGTTACGGAGACCAATTGGATTGAAATTTTCCGATTCCGCATAGTGGACTTGCAAGTCCATACCGAAAGGAAGCTCGCCCATAAACTTTTCAGGATACCGGCCAATTACGCTCCAGGTTGTAGTATCTCCGGTTTCAACCAAACTAGGAGTTGATGAAAGCTTGGTGAAATTTGGATCATGGTGTCCGTTCGGCAACCTTCTTGAGAAGCCAGCTTCGTCCTCATTGTTTCTGGAAAAACTTTCCGTGTCATCCTCACGATACCCGTAAAGCCCAACGATATGATCATCCAAAAAGTAACTCTGCCAAGAAATGGCCTTCGCTTCGATAGAGGTCCTAGAGATACTCTGATCACTCAGGAATTGCTCTATGAAAGCGGTCCCGGCTTTAATTGTTCTGTCTCCGGCAACACCATTATTCAACGGTCCAGCAGGTGTCGTATCTACATAATGATAGTTAAATTCGTATCCAGGTTCATATTTTTGGATATCGATGGGATGGAGACGGATATCGTCCATCGATTGCACACCAATAAGTGATTGTTCACTAGTATATGCCATTATATTGAGAGTTCTTCGGCTATCGGGAAATTCACTCTGCAGAGCAGATTTTATGTTAAACTCGTTACTATTAATGGAATCTCTAAAATCCGACCCTAAATTATCTCTCGTATGGTCATTATACAATCCGGTGAATTGATGATGCCCCAGAAATTTCATCCATCCAGATTTTTCTCTAAAATCCAGTTTCGCAAATGCTGTCACGCGAACAGTTTCTCGCTCGATTTCATCAAATTTCTCTCGTGGGCCTCTGACACGCGTAAGAGCCCTTCCGAGGTTCGGATTGAGCTGCCCATTGGTCAAGTATACCGAATTGTCTATGCTAATGTCGTAAGGACCAGTAGTACTGCCACCTTCTCCACCTGAAAATGGAAAGTCTTGGTGTGATTTGTATGATTGCTTGTCATAAGCAATTTCAATACCCGCCTGATTCTTAAAAAAGCTCTGCTCTAATGCGAAATTAACAGCATTGAAATCTCTGCTAACTCGGTCAATTCCATTACTATACATGTGATTGCGGTAGTCGAATACGTCACGGTTTTGCAAGGTCGGGGCAGCAAATCCTATTGCATAGCTTTCACCGTAGGTACTGTTGGTCATATAGTGACGAACCTGGCTCACAGGTGTGTCACCGGGTGCGTTAGCCCCAAATGTGTTTATAGCAAGCGGGGTTCCCGCTAAACCCGTGCTATCAAGTGTATCTCTAGATCTTGACCATGGGGTCAATCCATTGAACCCCTGTATCCCACCACAACAACCAACATCAGCCTCAGATCCTCTTGTAGCATATACAATTCCTGCCTGACGGAAAAGAGTTGGATGAATATTAGTGTTTACACGAGATTCATTGCTGCCGGTTCCGAGCGGATCGTCATGCAACGCTTGGAACTCCCAAGTTCCTCCTTCACTAGGAGAAACAGTAGTAAGAGGAGCCGTTGTCCCGATGTACTGCTGAATGGAAGCCGGTATCGGCTCAAACCAATTATGGTAACCAACCGTGGGGGGAATGATTTCCAAGGGTGAACCACCGGATGTACCGGTTTCCCCATTCGCCCTAAATCTGGTCTCATCGAGAAAACTACTGTTGCTGTTAGGTAATAAAATTACATTTAGTGCCGCATAAAATCGTTCGTCCAAATTAAATGCAGGATCCTGCTTGTATTGCACATCGTCTCTCAGAGCCGCAATTCGCAACGAGACCCGCCCATCTATCAAATTGCGGTTGATATCAATTTCCGATCTAAAACTCCCGTAATTATCTAGCCGGAATTTTACCTCACCAAAATCAGTGTTATGCACTGCCTGCTTTGTAGAATTATCGATGACGCCACCTGGACTTCCTATTCCGAAAAGAAGCGAGTTTGGACCCCTACTTACGGTAATCCGGTCAGTATTATAGCTATCAAATGCGATATCAGTCAGGAAAAGCCCTCTGGTTAAATCTGCATTACCCAATCCTCGAATGCGTTGGTTCAGTTGGGGATTTGTTCGTGCATCTGGTTGCAAAAAACGTCCAAATGCATCGGGTTCTGCACCGGTGAAATTTCCATTATTGCCTCCGACCTCCGTGTTCGTTGTGTAAGAAAGTAGTGTTGCTGCATCGGTGGCACCAAGGTCACTCATTAATTCTGAAGTGACCACAGATATCGCTGCTCCAAGGTCCTTGAGATCCGTTTTTATTCGAGTCCCAGATAGCGTGCTTGTAGCCAAATAACCAACCGTTTCATCGGATTGAATTGTGAATGGGCTTAAGTCATAAACTTGATCCTCATCGCTACTTGGCTGAGCCCCTGCGATCGTTGTCCCTAGGGTTAATACTGCTGAGAGTGTTTTAAACCAATTGTTCTTTTTTGCGTTCATATCAGTCTTTTGAATGGGTTTTTGTTCTGATTCTGAGGTTATGATTACCTGGTCTAGAGACGGAATCTCCGACCGCGTTATGGCAAACGCACCCGTTTCCAAATCCTGTTTGAAAACAAGAGGCGTGCCTTCAAGCATGCGCTCCAGCGCATCCTTGGGTAACAACATCCCAACTACTTCCTGAGTCTGAACTCCCTTCACACCCTGCGGATCAAAGACAATGCTGAGGCGAGATTGCTTCGCGAACTCCTTCAGAGTTTGCGTAGCATCGCCACCATCCAAATCGAAGGATTGGATGTCAGAGGCTATTGATCTTGCGGAGAACATAAGGAGAAGAACCGCCGCAGACAAAAGCCCTCGCCAAAAATCATGTGTCGAAACAAACATGTTGTGAAGAGCAATTTAGCGGCGTCGAACATAAGAAGAGATTGGGTTGTTCAGAGAAAACAAACCTCAACGCCGCTTTTTCCGTTAAAAGAAATTTAAGTTAATAATCATTTTTTAGTTTTGTATCAAAAATTGAGTATAAGAAATTCCTGCAATCGTATCGAACAATGGGGCACAGTTGAAATTTCCTGATAGCTTAATACGAATTACGGCGTAGGCTCCAGACTCGGCGTCAAAATCAACGGTCAGAGGAGTATCCTTGAGCATGATACGCAGGGCAGAACGGGGTTCATGCTCTCCGCTTACCGCATGGGTCTTTACTCCATAAACACTTTGCGGATCAAAAATGATTTCGACATTCGCCTGCCTGGCGAATTCCTTAAGCGTGTTCGTGGCGAAGCCTTCAGGTATGTCCAAACGGGTGGTTTCTTTTTCCGAACACCCGGTGAGAAGGAAGGAAAAAACAAACCCCAAAACGAGGATGAGATGTGTGAATGATTGGCGATCCGGTTGCATGGATGGGGTTTAGGTTCGAAGCTATGCTGTAGGAGTGGGTTTATCCCCCGATTGTTCGAAGGCCTACAAAGTGATCGGGGGATAAACCCCCTCCTACAATTAAATCAATCATCGGTGAAAATTTTGGACTATTGGGCTTCTCGCAGAACAATCTCCCTGCTTCCACGCCAATCGGCTTTCATGCCGAAGCTGGATTCCATCAAACGAACAAACCCTTCCACATTGTCCGACCAAAATGAACTGCTTAGCTTGATCATTTCCAAGGACGGATCACCGAGCACAACCTGGATTGGATTGCTGCGATTAAACTCTTCCACAATCAGGCCCAAGGGTGCCGAATCAAAATCAAGCAACCGTGGTTGCCACCGCATGACTTCCTCAATTTCCGGCAGGCTCAGGTTGGTCACTTCCACATAGGGAATCTTGGAATTCAGTTTCACAATTCCACGTTGGCCTATCCCGAGAAATGAATCTTCGACGGCTATGTCTGGTCTGGTTTCTGAAGATTTAGTGAGAACACTTACTTTGCCTTCTGTAACAATCACTCCGACTTCGTCATTGGACAATTTCACACTGAAGATGGTACCCACCGCCCGAACATCCACACCCGCCACATTGACGATAAACGGTCGACCCGGGTCTTTCGCCACTTTGAAATTAGCTTCACCTTTGGTGAGGTTTACGCGGCGTTCGTTTGCCGAATAGACAACCTCGACAACAGCACCGCGATTAATTTCCACCTTGGAACCATCCTCCAGCAAACGTTGCTCGATGCGCGCCATCAATTCGATCGCGGGTTTTATCTCCATTCCGCCCGGTTCCTGGGTTGGCCAGGAAAAATACACCGTCAACGCCAGCGCGGCGGCGACGGGAAGAGCCGTCATCCAGGCAATCAGTTTCCGGTTTCTTTTGGGTTCCGGAATAAACGCATTACCAGGAGCCAGTAGATCGGGATCCACCTGCGCATGGTGTGTGGTCTGCAATCCAGCCAAACGGTCGAATTCCTCCCAACCCCATTCGAAGAGAGCCATAGCTTCCCGGTGACTTGGGTCTTCGACCAACCATTCAGTGTAGTCATCCTGTTCCTGCGCAGTCAGGCCTCGGTCTATCCTCAGCACCCATTCGGCTGCTGCTTGTTCGACCTGCGAGTCCTCATTAAAATCGGGTGTTGAATCTTTCATTTTGCGAATCGGGAGGTATATCCCTGTTGCCGGAAAAATGCGATGCATTTGCGCAGTCCGATGGTGCCTTGTGCTTCCACCGTATGCTCGGATATTCCCAGTTTTTTGGCGACCTCCTTTTGGGACAAACCGTAAATCTTGCGTAAGGTCATCACCTGACGGCAACGGTTGGGTAAAGATTGGATTGCCTGGATTAAATGTTGAAATTCTTCCTTAACGACCATGGATTCCGGCGGGCTGTTCACCTCGTCCATAATACTCAATGGATCGACCTCGGTGGCACCCTGAGGACGTTCGTACTTCAAATGGCGCAGTTGGTTGAGCGCGAGATTCCTGGTAACTACGAACAGAAATGCCCGCGGATTAACAATTGGTCCGGAACCGTGCGCCTTGAGTAAGCGCGTAAAAGCCTCCTGAACCAGATCGTCGACATCCCCAATGGATGGGAAGCGGGTGCGCAGCCAGCCACGAAGGTCGTTTTCGTGGGGGAGGACCTCGTCTACGAACCACCGCGCCTGTTCTGTGTCCTGATCTTTCATTCAATAAGTTGAGCAGGTAGAAAAATAGTAGACCTACCGAATGAAACAACACCTGACTTGGAAAAACCATTAAAGAAATTTTGAGAAAATGCACTTTTTCTTTAAATCGCTGATTCCTCGTTGAATCCAGACGATATTTTTAAAGTGGCTAAAAGACATGAGCATGTCCAAGAACCAGGAAACGACTCCTTTTCAAGACTATGATTTGCTTGGGCGAAGTCGTCTTCCACTCGGTTCAGCGCAAGACGCCTGAATGGTGGATTTTGGGGAAATCAGAAGACGGAGGCAGCAATTTCGAGGCTGGCTTTGCGTTTTTGATGGTCGAATATCGAACTGGTGATGATGATTTCGTCGGCCTGTGTGCGCTCGATGAAGCGCGCGACATCTTCCTTTACCTTTTCGGGACCGCCTATGGCGCTGCATTCCAAAACACTGTTGAGGATCGAAGCGTATTGAGGAGGCAGACTTTGCTTATAGTCCTTGATCGGTGGGGGCAATTGGCCGGGTGTGCCGGTGCGGAGGCGAATGAAACTTTGCTGGAGCGAGCTGGCCAGAAATTCCGCTTCTTCATCAGTTTCTGCGGCTATTATGGTCATGGCACCGAAGGCGTAGGGTTTGCTTAACTGCGCACTGGGGCGGAATTCGTCTCGATAGATCATGAGTGCATGGTCGAGCATTTCCGGAGCGAAATGGCTGGCGAAAGCATAGGGAAGGCCCAGCGCAGCGGCGACTTGCGCGCCGAAGAGGCTGCTGCCTAAAATGTAGAGCGGGATTTCGGTGCCTGCACCCGGGGTGGCGGTGATGCCTGTTTTCCCATCGTCGGCAAAATAGCTTTGCAACTCCATCACGTCGCGGGGAAAAGCTTGCGGGTCGCTGCTAAGCGTACGGCGAATCGCCTTGGCGACGAGCTGGTCGCTTCCCGGTGCCCGCCCCAGCCCCAAATCAATGCGATCCGGATAGAGCGCTGCCAGCGTGCCGAATTGTTCGGCTATCACCAAGGGCGCATGGTTGGGGAGCATGATACCACCGGCACCGACCCGGATTGTTTTGGTAGCCTCTGCAATGTGGCCGATCACCACCGAGGTGGCGGCACTGGCGATGCCCGGCATGCCGTGATGTTCAGCCACCCAATAGCGCTTAAAGCCGAGGCTCTCAGCGTGGGTAGCGAGGTCGACGGCGTTAGCGATGGCCTGGGCGATATTACCACCTTCGATAACGGGAACCAAGTCGAGCAGGGAATATGGGGTCATAGAATTCAGATGGCGACACGTGGGGTAAATGCCAAGTGCAAACGAAAGCGGGCGAGTCGGATGGCACGACAAATAAAATCCTACCTGATCGAACACATAAGCATGTATTAGTTTTTTATTTGTTCGAAATCCCTAAACCTCCAAAAGAGAAATTAATTGTATGGAAGCTGCAGCCACACTTTAATCTCAATTTTCTAAAAGAAAACGACACCACAGACTAATGAGCACCACCTATAGACCGCTTGCTGAAGTAAGAAAAGACCTTCGAGTGTCGTGGTATCGTTGTCCGGTCGAGCGCGCAAAACTTCGTGAGTTGTCGATACGAAGTGATTTGAAAGGATTGGTTCAAGCGGGAGGACACTTGCTATTACTTGTAGCCACCGGCGCTCTTTCGTTTTACTTTTGGCAGCAACAGATTTGGGTTGGATTTTTTGGCGCGCTATTCTTGCACGGATCGATTGGAAGTTTCTTTTCGGGAATCGGTGCGCATGAACTAGGTCATGGCACCGTATTTCAATCCAGGTGGCTGAATAAATGTTTCCTCTATCTGGTTAGCCTTTTAAGCTGGTGGGATCCATTCGACTACGGCCTTAGCCACACCTATCATCATCGCTATACTCAATTCCCCGAAGCAGATCGGGAAAACTTGAGTCCACTTGTGCCCTCGTTGCGTTGGCACCTCCTAGTCCAACTATTTACGGTGAACGTATTCACTCAACCGGGACGCAGTTTCGCCAAGGGCGGTCTTCTCTCAACGATCTGGGTCACCCTGAAATCGGCTTGTGGAGTCGTCGGATCGACAAAGGCTCCGAGTAGAGAATGGCTGCAGGCTTTGCACGAGGATCAGCCAGAGGAATTCAGGAAGTCGGTATGGTGGTCGCGCCTGCTACTGCTTTTCCACGGATCCTTGCTGGCAGTTTCGATCGTGAGTGGTCTGTGGATATTGCCCATTATCGTCTCTTGTTTTGCGTTTACTGCCAATTGGCTTCGTTACCTTACTGGCATGACCCAGCACTGTGGCTTGCGCGACAACATCCCGGATTTTCGCAAAAGTACGCGTTCAACCAAACTCAATCCGCTGGTCGAGTTTCTCTACTGGCACATGAACTGGCATACTGAGCACCACATGTATGCGGCAGTTCCCTGCTACAACCTCAAGAAGTTAGCCAAAGAAATCTCAGAAGACATGCCCGAACCGCGCACGGTCCTTGGCGCGTGGCGAGAGATGCGCGAAACCTGGGAACGACAAAAGGCCGACCCGAATTATGAGTTCGACACTCCAGTGCCTCAACCGAAGGAGAGTACCCACGCAGACGATACCGACGAACTGGCAAGTTCAATCGGCGAGTTGGCTCCTGAGGGTTTGCGGTAAATCGGAAAGAGAGTTAACAGGTATCGCCGGGAATGACCGCGTTTCGCCATTCTCATCTCAATCTTACTCTCAATCTCAATCTTACTCTTACTCTTAATCTTAATCCTCATCTTAATCTTAATCGATTAATTAAAAGGAAAAACACTATTCACTTCTTGTCGTGAGGAATAGGGTCGTTTTTGCCAATGACCTGGCCTTCCCAAACAGGGGTTCTGTCGTAGTAGGTCAGAATCCGGGCACCGCTTCCAGGCGTGGGACCATTGTCGATTTTAGGTAACCATTTTCGCATGGATTTCAATACAGGTTCGTTTTCGCTGTTGCCGGCGAGGTTCGTCCATTCGTTCGGATCGTTGACAATATCGTAGAGTTCTTCGGCTCCGTCGACGTAGTGAATGTAACGCCATTCTTCAGACACGATGGAATAGTTGCCCTGATTATGAGAAGTGATAGCAGGGCGTTTCCGAGGAGCTTGCGCGTTGGTTAACTGAGGTGTCAGACTTAGTCCTTCGAGATGATCGACCTCAGGTAGATCCACGAGGTCCACCAATGTAGGATAGATGTCGAGCAGCTCTGCAGGTCGATTGGAGCGTTGACCCGGAGTTACTCCAGGTCCGGCAAAAATAAGTGGTATCCGGGTAGAGCGGCGCCAGAGTGTATTTTTCCCGGTGATCAATTTCTCACCGAGGTGATAACCATGGTCACTCCATAGAACTACGATCGTGTCATCCTTGTGGCCTGACTTTTCGAGTGCGTCGAGGATGCGACCAATCTGGCTATCCACAAAGCTGGTCGACGCCATGTAAGAGCGGGCGAGATTGATGACCTGATTATTTTCTTCGAGCCATTTTAGGCGTGGCTCAGGCAAACTCCAATGAATCCACCAGGAAGAACGAGAGGTATCATCTCTGTCATCCTTCCGCATGGGGGGCAGCACCGATTCGTCGTTGGGATAAAGGTCGAACCACTTCTGAGTAGCGAAACAGGGAACATGTGGGAGAAAGAAACCAGCGGACAGAAAAAAGGGTTTTCCATCGGGCATGTTTTCAAGCATTTTGATTGCCTGAGAAGCGACATCCCAATCGCCTTTTTTGGTATCGTCATTATCGTCGGGCCACACTCCCCAGTCCATTAAAGGATGGTTACCAAAGGGAGTTGTAGGAATTAGTTTCTGAGGCGGTGTGGAACCTACCCCACCCCGCGAACCCCAATGCTGGAACTCTGGATTAGGCGTATCTGCTGGTTGACTACGGATGCTATGATAGATTTTCCCGTTGCTGTAAGTCTGGTAGCCGTTGTTGGCGAAATGTTGCGGTAGCGAAATGAGGTCTTTCCACTGAGGCACATCTCTGAACCAGGGAGCGAGTCCGTGAATTCCTGTGGTGCTTGGGCGAAGACCCACCATCAAACTCGTGCGCGAAGAATTACACAACGGGGATTGTGTATGGGCATTGGTAAAGAGCGTTCCGCGAGCGGCAAGCTTGTCGATGTTCGGTGTTTGAACCAGCGGATGGCCATCCATGCAGCCGATCCAGTCGTTTTGATCATCGATAGCGATGAATAGAATATTGGGCTTATGGGCAAAGCTTGTGCTTAGCGTTAGGGTCAGGGTTGAAGTGAGAAGAAGAAAGAATCGAATCATGATTTCAATGTGCTAAAATGTTGGAACTGCACAAGGTTTTAATTTGAGAAGAGGGAGTTTATAGGTTGGTCGACTTACCTGATCTGCCCTAAATTAGGTACATTCACAAATTTACCATATGAAAATAGAGTTGCATATAGTTATACTATATGAAGAATGCTTTGCTGATGGTTAAAAGAAAATATTGGATAAACCGCATAGAGTCGGCCTGGAAAGAGCGCAGTCTGATTTGGCTAAGCGGGGTGAGACGCTCGGGCAAGACCGTGCTTTGTCAAAGCCTGGAAAGCGTAGAATACTTTGACTGTGAACTCCCGCGTGTGCGGCGCGAAATAGGGGACCCTGAAGAATTCTTGGGATCACTGAAAGGACGACGCATCGCTTTGGACGAGATACACCGATTAGATAATCCCTCGGAATTACTGAAAATTGCCGCTGACCATTTTCCCGAAACGAAAATCATCGCAACCGGTTCCTCAACACTAGGGGCATCCGCAAAGTTTAAAGATACCCTGGCAGGACGAAAACATGACATCTGGCTATCACCGATGATTCTCGAAGATTGGGAGGCGTTTGAAAACTTCGGTTGGGATCACCGTTTTATCAGAGGTGGTCTGCCTCCGTTTTACCTAGCTGAGAAGTATCCGGAAAAGGATTACCAGGAATGGATGGAGGCTTATTGGGCAAAAGATGTTCAGGAGCTTTTCAGGGTTGAGCGTAGAGCATCTTTCTTTCGCTTTTTCGAACTTCTAGTCCAACAGAGCGGGGGAATGTTCGAGGCCAGCTCACTAGCTAGCCCAGTTGGGGCGAGCCGGCCTACCCTTTCCAACTATCTGCAAATACTACAGGAGACTTACGTCTTTTTTGTTCTTAAACCTTTCTTCAAGTATAAAACAAAAGAAATTATCTCGGCACCAAAAGTCTATTGCTTCGATACAGGATTCGTAGCTTACCAGCGAGGCTGGTCAACAATTCGCGAAGAGGATAGAGGTCCGCTATGGGAGCATTTCGTACTCAACCAGTTTTGTGCCCATGGCTGGAAGGATCAATTGAGATATTGGCGGGATAAACAAAAACGGGAGGTAGATTTTGTGTTGTTGCGACGGGGCAAGCCGCCATGTGCTATAGAAACGAAGTGGAAAGCGAATCCTGGCGACATTGGAAACCTGGCTGCCTTCCACCAAAGTCATCCGGAATCAGATAAAGTTATCCTCGCTAACGACGTAGACCGAACATTCACCCGAAAATTTAAAGACATGCAGGTTCGTTTCATGAGTCTTCCGGCCTTAATCAAATGGTTGTAGTGTGATTGCCAGACCATTTTTGCAATGCTCGTCTCCATCCTTAAAAATGGTGGTATTGACTCTGCAAGTCTTAACGCTTGGATGTCTTGGAATTTCGGCAAGTCGAATGTTTATATTAAAATAAGGATGATTAAGAGTAATTTTCAAAATCTTAAAGAAAGGCAGCTAGTGATCGGGACGGTCACAACGGTGGAGGATTTGTTATTCCTTGATCAGGAAGGTCCACCCATGGAGATCGACGTCTTTGAGTTCCGGCTCGATAACCTACGGGAGCATCTCGACCTGGCAGAGTCCGTTGCGAATAAGTTGGAGGGCCGAGTTCTCATCACTGCGCGTCACCCAGATGAGGGCGGCGTAGGAGATCTGGATGAATCAGAGCGCCATGAGCTGCTTGCCCGTTTCGTCCCCAAAGCTGCGATGATCGACCTTGAATTGCGCTCGCTTCAGGATTCACAGCTGTTGTGTGAGTTGGCCAACAAAGCTCAGGCTGCTGGCGTCATCCTCATTGGCACCATGCATGATTTTGAAATGATGCCGGCTTTGATCGATCTTCACGACGCAGTCGGAAGCGCCTTAGAGATAGGTGTCGATATCGTGAAGATCGCTGTCGTGGTCGAACAGATGGTCGATGTATTTAATTTGGCCGAGCTGGTCGAAGCCACCGAAATGCCGGTCAGCGCGATGGGAATGGGCCCGCTTGGCAAATTATCGAGACTGGTGCTGGCGCGCGCTGGATCAGTCCTGAACTATGGTTATCTTCGCGTATCCAACGCACCCGGTCAATGGCCCGCAAGCGAGCTGAGGCGATTGATGGATGAAATTTCCTGAGCAAACAACTTATTCAAACGCTCGAACCGTAAAACGTAAAAGGAAACTATGGCTGACAAAGAAAAGATCTATATGATGAATGCGCTGTGGTTTAAGCCCGAGGGTGGCGCAGAGAAATATCAAGAATACTTGAATGCGGCTCTAGGGTTTGTGGTGAAATATGGAGGTAAAGCAACGGACTTATATCATCCGGATGAATCCTTAATCGGCGAGTTCGATGGAGACCTCGTGTTTTTCGTCGAATGGCCCAATCAAAAAGCCTTCGACGATTTTCGTCTCGATCCAGATTTCAAAAAAGTGAGACCTCTCCGCGAGGCCGCGATTCGGAATTCGTTATTGATACGTTGTTCGAAAGTCTAGAGCCGCTTAACTTTAGGTAGTCGCAACTATTCTGATTTGGGTAGGGCTCGATCGCCGAGCGAGCCGTCTTAGAACCGGAGCATTAGGGCCTGTACAGACCTACCATAAAATAGCGTACAAATAGTGTGTGACATCTTTTGAAATCGCACCCCCTTAAAACAGGTTGCCTGCAGTAAGTTTGAACTGTCGTTCTTTTCCTTTATTTTCGACGAGCGTTAATTCTCCATCTCGATAAGTTAGATCGGCAACCCCCTTAAAATCTTCTGGGACCTCGAGCAGAAACAGAGCGTAGCTGAATTCCTGAGTCTCATCGGCATCGATGTAGCGGTAGAGCGAGTGATCAAAGATCTTCCCTTTGGCAACCAGGTCGTGGCCAGGTTTGTGGAGTCCTGTCGTTCCAAACTCAAGACCACGGGCGAAGGGGTTTCCATCTTTGACATGCCTCCAAATATTTACCCAAGGGTAATCCGAAGCTTTCCACAAGTAGCCAACTAACAGGCCAGTAGTTGGGCTGATTGCGGTGACCCATCCATACTCTTCTTCCACAATGAAAGAAACCACGTTCGGTGAAGGATCGTTTTTCAAAAAACGCAAGTCCACTTCGGTACCGTCCTTGGTGAGTGATATTGGCCAGCGCACTTCAGGATCTTCCGGATTCGGCATGGAGCGCTCCTGCATAAAGCCGCGGGTAGCGTTGGTGTCGACTATGGTGGATTCATCAAGAAAGGGACCACCTATCGTCGGATGCTGAACGATGTTATAGATTCTACCAATTGGATTTGTGTTCGTAACAAATTCTGTGACCAACACGACTTGCGAGGATTTCAACATAGAAATGGATCGCTCGGCTTTTATACCTGCCATCGGCAAGTCAGCCTTGAGGCGAACATTCAACTTTCCGCTAGCCGATTCCATCTCGTGCGATACGGCCCACCATACTTGAGTGGCTTCACCATGATTCGTCATGCCATGAGCCTTCTCCGCTTCCGATGCGGATCCCCAACGGTCGAGGCACAGGAAATGTCCCATCGAGCGAGGCAGCATAGGAGGCGATTCATCCGCATTTGGGCTAAATGACCACGAATCCCACTGCAAAGGATTTAGACCATCAGGGCCTAATCTAAATTCGGAAATGGATCCCCCGCCTAAATCGACAACCAGCTCCACCTTCTCACCTTCCATTTTTATAGTGGGTCGAGAATCTGCGGCAAGGCCGGTTGAGCTGATCATAATAAATAAAATAAAAATTGGGCGCATAAAACTCATTTTTCTCAATAGTATTGAACGGCCTAATTGTATGTGCGAATCCAAATGTCCGTCAACAGGTCATACATGTCGGGGTCGTGTAATTTAAGGTCAATATTATTGAATGGATAAAAATCATTCTCTCCGAAAAACGCCTCGGTGCATTCGGCGAAGTATTCCTTATGATTGGTAATGGCGTAAGCCATCTGCGTTTCGTGATTGCGGCGTTCGACCCTTTGATAAGAACCATTTTCCTTGGCCTGTTCATAGAGCCTCAGTAGTTCGGGATGATCGAATCCCAACACCAGGTTATGATAGGCATGCGCCAACTCATGAAGAAGCAACATCGGCATGCGCACGATTTCTTTTTCGAAGATCGCCGTGTTGGTAAATTCGACGCCCTTTACTTTATCCGGTTGCATGCCGTTCTCAATCAACCAGTCTTCGCTGGGGTGAAATTCCGCGCGTGGCCGCCGACCCTCCTTGGGTAACGACACCCAGAGTTGAATGGACTGCAAATACACAACGGCAGTCGCAGGAATCACCTCTATCACTTTTTGGCACTGGGCTTTCAAGAGCCTCAACGTTTTCTCGGTTTCCTCAGGTTTCTGTTTGCGAAGATCTTCACTCACCCGGACGACCCAACCTTCAATAAGCTGAGTAACGTAACCATCGACCTCCATTCGGGGATCAGCGGCCTTGAGCAATTCCACGTTGAGCCTGCAACGCTGCTGTTCAAGTATCCTTTCGTAGGCTTTGACAGCTGCAATATTCTGAAGTTGATCAGGATCCACTTTAAGATCGTAGAGTTCCTCAGAAGGCGGAACACGAAACGACAAGTTCACCAACTCTTTCACTTCCTGGTTTTCGCGATTATGCCGTAGGTATTGTTTCGTAGGAGATGGATCGATGTTGTAAGAAAAGGCTCCTGGTCCGGTGGGCCAAGGAGTAACCGCAAAATCGTGATTTGGATTCTCTCCCTCGACTTCACCCGTCAGCCATTTCTCAGGTTCGAAATTCCGGATGTAGAGGAAATCTTCCGTTCGGAATGCGCGGGAAGGGTTTCGATAGACGTGCTGCTCCATTCCGGTGAGAACGAAATTCCGATCAGGATTTACTTGGCCGGATTGATTAGAATTGAGGATGGGTATTATGGATTTTCCCGTCATCGCCTTGCCAGGAGCTAGTCCTGCGGCTTCCAAAAACGTCGGAGCAAAATCACATAGGCTGACAAAGTCAGAAATGGTCCGACCTCCCTTAACCTCGGATCCCCATCGAACCGCTAAAGGAACACGAGTACCCAGGTCATACAAGGTAGCTTTAGCACGAGGAAACGGCATGCCATTGTCACCACTTACCACCACGATGGTATTCTCCAACTCTCCCATTGCTTCGAGTTGTGCAAGGACCTCTCCCACTTCCCGGTCAAATCGTTGTACTTCCCAATAATAATCTGCCAAATCCGAGCGCACCGTTTCATTGTCAGGCAAACAGGCGGGCGGTTCAACAGCCTCCAAATCAATTCCACTTTTCACTCCGATACCGAGTTCATAGGGACGATGCGGATCTTGTCCGCCGTACCAGAAACAAAAGGGCTCATCGCTTTTTCTTTGCATTAGGAATTCATCGAATGAGCGATATCGTTCACCAAAGGAATCGCGCCCTCGAAATGTATGTTTGCTTGGCCAAACTCCTTTACCATAGCGGCCAATAAGATAACCCGCATCCTGCAACCGTTCGGTGTAAACGTCGTATTCTTCTCTGAGGCCTAGAAAAAAGGGCCTAGAAAAAAGGGTCAATCCAATACTTAATACTATTGCCCTCACTGGGTGCATAGATACTCTCCTTGTTTGATGGCCAGGAAAGTTAGATTTGAGCAAGCGGGTGGGTTATACCACGTGATCAACCGAGGCAATTATC
>JAQBYJ010000103.1 GCA_027622555.1 Verrucomicrobiota bacterium | reverse complement strand
TCAAGCCTTAATACTGGTTTTCCAAAACTTTATCATGCGCATTTTACGGACAACCAGCGGCTTTTCGAACAGGGTCTATCTAGTGTGTTAATCAAATAGGCAACGCTCCGGATCAAGAAACATGCTTAGGACCGACCATGTGGTCGGATACTAAGACCATCAATATAATTCCGCCGAATATCCCTACTCCTATGGGATTTTCACGAAGCATGTTAACTGCTTTTTGACCAACATTTAGTGAAGCCAGGTCAAAAGACATGAAAGAAATCGCAAAAACCGCTAGGACCAGGATCTTTAGTAAGGTTTTTAAAAGTGTCATTTTCTTGTTTGGTAATAAGGTGAATCAATCAAATTTCACACTTAATTTACCAAATTTACTGAAATTAATATATAGGGGTATCCCCTATTGTGCTATGGAGCTTCTCTGCATTATGCTCTGGATATTTACCTTACACTTCGATTTTATATGAATATATTCCCTTATTTTATAAGGCTTACAGCGATTTGGAGAGTTTCCACCATATGGTTTTAGAATCCGCAGATATTTTTAAATCCCTCCTCTCGAAGAAAAATGCCTGCAAAAGAATTGTAAAAAAACTGTTATTTTAGCTGTTCAATTCAGAATCACATCGGAGAGGTGAGAATTCAAAGCGCATCGCACAAGAGAATACCGGAAATTCGCAAAGAAAACATAAACCAACCTCTAAGGCTTTCCCAAGTCTTGACGCTGTCCTGCCAGACCTATTAAAACCCTAAAAAACCAATTCTTAATCCATGTCTACGCTAGCAATCGCTCTAGGAGCTCTCGTTCTCTATCTAATCGCCTATAACACCTACGGCAAATGGCTCGCAGGTAAAATCTTCAAACTCGACCCCGATGCGATCGTCCCAAGTGTTGCGCTCAACGACGACAAGGACTTTGTCCCCACCAAAAAAGGGATCATCTTTGGGCATCACTTTACCTCCATCGCTGGAACAGGCCCCATCGTCGGCCCGGCTCTAGCCGTTATTTGGGGGTGGGTCCCCGCGCTTCTCTGGGTCCTGTTTGGATCCATTCTTATCGGCGCGGTGCACGACTTCGGAAGTCTGGTTGTTTCCATTCGAAATCGTGGACAGACTGTAGGGGACATTGCAGGACGTATACTAACAAAGCGCACCCGGCTTTTGTTTCTCTCAATACTATTTATGGCTCTCACAATTGTATTGGCCATCTTCGGTCTCGTCATTGCCAACGTTTTTGACCTCTACCCTTCAGCGATTTTTCCCTGTCTTGTCCAAATACCCATCGCCGTTTTTATCGGCGTATCTCTCCATCGTCAGGGCATAAATATTCTCATACCTTCAGTCATCGCCCTCGTCGTCATGTATGTCTCCATCATTTTCAGCGACTGGGGAATTTTCCACGTGGTCAACCATACCCTGGGTGGCGAACCTGGTGTACTCAATGACGGTCTCAGTCTCTTCGCCTGGGTTCTGGTTCTCCTCATCTATTCTTACATAGCCTCAGTGCTACCCGTCTGGACCCTGCTTCAACCTCGCGACTTTATTAATTCCCTTCAATTGCTTTCGGCCCTGGCACTCGTCGTCCTTGGACTCGGCGTCGCTGCCATCATTGGTGGAGCTCCCATTGCGGCAGAAACAGGTCGCATCAGCCTGGAAATTGTTGCCCCTGCTTTTCGCTGGGCTCCGGAAGGCGCACCATGGATTTTCCCCTTTCTGTTCATCACTATAGCCTGTGGTGCTGTCAGCGGATTTCATTGCCTCGTTTCTTCCGGCACATCGTCCAAACAGATTAAATGTGAAACCGACGCCCAATTCGTCGGTTATGGATCCATGCTCACGGAAGGCTTCCTCGCCACCCTGGTGATACTTGCCTGCGTTGCCGGACTCGGACTCGGTGCCGCTTCTGCCGGAGGAGAATTACTCACCGGAAGCGCGGCCTATGATGCACGTTACGAATCCTGGAACACAGCCCAAGGTCTGGGTGCCAAGATTGGTGCTTTTATCGAAGGCTCTGCAAATTTCCTGCGAGCACTGGGTCTCTCCGCTGCTTTCTCCGTAGCACTCATGGGGGTATTTGTGGCGTCGTTTGCTGCCACCACTCTCGACACTGCCTGTCGACTGCAACGCTACGTCATTCAGGAACTGGCATCCACATTTGCTCCTCAACCAGGAACCAGCGACCTCGCAAGCGGCAAATCCGCCAGCCGGAATCCTCTCGGCTGGTTAACAAACAAACACGGAGCAACCGTTTTCGCCATCGTCCTCGCGGGCCTCATAGCAGCCATCCCACTGCCAGGTTCTCCATGGGGTTGGGCCTCAGCCGGGAAAGGCGGACTCATCCTCTGGCCACTTTTTGGGGCAACTAATCAGCTCCTCGGCGGACTCGCATTTCTAGTGATTACTTTCTGGATGTGGCGTCGCAACCTTCCCATTTTCTTCGTAGCCATTCCGACCGTTTTCATGCTGCTCCTGCCCGGGCTCGCCATGGGAGTTGAACTTTTCAAACCCAACGGTTGGCTCGCTCTCCAACAATGGCACCTGGTCTTTATCGGCGTCGCCACGGTAGCACTCGAAGTTTGGATGATTGCGGAAGCTCTCATCGCCTGGCCCAAGGCCAAGGGTGTGCTCGAACCTTCTCTCCCGCCTCTCCCAGGCTCCCTTCGGGCTGAACCCCAAACCGAAGGCGGGCGTTCTTGCTAACGCACCGGTTCCGGAAATTCAGAAAAGCTAATCATGGAGCCTGTCGAATATCCCATCGACGGTGAATTGGACCTTCACCAATTTCGTCCCAACGAAATCAAGGATCTCGTCACCGACTACCTGGAGCTTTGTCAGGAGAAAGGGATACTCAAAGTAAGGGTGGTTCATGGGAAAGGTATTGGCACTTTGAAAACCACGGTTCATGCACTCTTGCCGAAACTTGAAACAGTGAAAAGCTTCCATCTCGGCGACGACAGATCCGGAGGCTGGGGAGCAACCTGGGTTTATTTGCATCCTCCAACATAAAAGTCGATTTCAAGAAGGCCGCGGGTTCTGTAATGAGAATGAAACTTCCGCAGGAATTATGGGTAGTAACTCTTAGCGTAATGAAACAGACAGTTATACAAATCAGTAAAGAAGTCGCATGGGCTCCATTGGGAGTATTTATAGCACATGCGATTTTGGGAAGGCTCTTGGGCCACGAGCCTTACGTGGATCCCGCGATGCACTTTCTAGGCGGAGCAGCCATCGCTTATTTTATTCGGCGCGCCGCAGAACTAATTCCGCAATGGGTAGGGACTCCCTCTTCACTGGGTTTCGATCTTATCGCATTTGGACTCGCCTGCTTTGCTGCCTTGTTCTGGGAATTTGCTGAGCTCTTCTCGGACATATTCCTGGATACCCGTATCCAAATAAGTGCTCGAAACACTTTGCGGGATCTTGCACTCGGAGTCATGGGAGCAACGACCTATTTGGCTCTTAGGTTTATCAGTTCGAAAGGATCTAAGGCGACGCCCTGAATTAGGTTTTAATGGCCTGGCAAAATAATCTAAAAAAATTGCCGTGACAAAAAGGGAAGGACTCCAAAGCTGCTGCATTCCGCAAATCCCTTTTAATCCAACTCTCTTATCCGATCCGACTCATGATTGAACTTCGCTACGGCGCGAATCCTCACCAGAAAACCAAACCCATTACTTTTTCTTCGGGTAAGGAACCCTTGAGGCTGTTAAACGGTGCTCCCTCCTACATCAACTTGCTCGATGCCCTGACAGCCTGGCAGTTGGTAAAGGAACTCCGCGAAGCAACAGGTCTGCCGAGTGCTGCTTCTTACAAGCATGTCAGTCCTGCCGGTGCAGCGGTGGCAAAAGAGATCGATGAGGCGTTTAAAGAATCCCAATTTCTCAAAACGACCGACTTCTCTCCTTTGGCAAGTGCCTATGTGCGCGCTCGTGGCGGCGATCGTATGTGCTCATTCGGAGATGCGGCAGCGGTAAGCGATGTCGTCGACGTGAGCCTGGCTCAGTTTTTAAAAACCGAAGTCTGTGATTTGATCATTGCGCCTGGTTACGAACCAGAAGCTCTAGAGATCCTCAAACAAAAGAAAAAAGGTAACTTTCTGATTTTCGAAATCGATGCGGACTTCGAGCCAGATCCATTTGAAACACGAGAACTATACGGAATTCAGCTTTCCCAGGAACGCAATGCGACAACCATTACCCGGGAGAATCTTACAGAAATTGTTTCTAGAAATACCGACATGCCGGAAAGCATTTACCAGACTTTATTGGTAGCTGCCATCACATTGAAATACACTCAATCAAACTCCATCGCCCTGGCATATGATGGACAAATCGTTGGATTGGGAGCCGGACAACAATCACGCATCCATTGCACACGGCTCGCTTGTGACAAAGCGGAGAAATGGTTCCTCCAACGTCACCCAAAAGTAAGAGCACTACAATTTCAGGATAAGCTACCCAAGGTCGCCAAAACCAATTTGATCGACCAATACCTTCTGTGGGATTCGCTCAGCTACCGCGAAGAGGCCATGATGCTTGAAGGATTCATTGAACACCCGGAACCGATTTCAAAAGAAGAGAAAGCGCAGTGGATCAACACGTTTGCTGGCATTACCCTGGCTTCGGATGCATTTATCCCTTTCCGCGACAACATTGACCGAGCGAGTCGCACCAATGTTCAATACATAGTCGAAACAGGTGGCAGCTTCCGTCAGGACGATGTCATCCAGGCAACGGACGAGTACGGCATGGTACACATTCACACGGGTATCCGAAGTTTCTTGCACTAAAATCCCCTTGAAACATGGAGGTCACAGAGCACAAGGATCCTCAGACATTAAGGAAATTAATCGAGCCCCTGCTCCTCGAAAATGAGTCACAGAATAATCTCTTCATGGGGTTGCTCATTCTTTACTGCGAACAGGAAGCTCTTCAGGAGGACGACCACTTCTGGTTCAGGATTGAAGATGAAGGAGAAATCAAACTGGCCGGTTGGCGAACCCCGCCGTTCCCGTTTGGCCTTTGGGCACCTGAAGGAAATTGTGAGCCCGCATTGGAATGCTTTTTAGAATACCTTAAAGAAAAGAATAAGGAGGTTCCCGGTGTCGTCGCGCGAAAGTATCTCGCCGATACATTTTCGAATCTGGCGAAAGACGCATTCAACCTGGAAAGCTACTTCAACATGGAACAAGGCTTATACGAATGCCGTGAGGTTGACCCATCACTTCTGGGTTCTGGGACACTTCGCAAGGTTGAGCCATCGGAGCTGGATTTGCTTACAGATTGGATGATCGCTTTTTATATAGATGTCCTGAATCGAGAACCGTTGCGCTCAGAGATCAGGGAGCGGATCGCCACAGAAATTGAATTGGGCATGTATTTTTTCTACGAACTCGAAGGTCAACCCGTTTCAACCGCCGCTTTTGCAAGGCCCATGGTAAATGGGATCACTGTAAATATGGTCTACACTCCGGCCGAGTTCAGAAGGAAAGGTCACGCGACTGAGTGTGTTGCTCAACTCACGCAAAAACTGCTGGATGAAGGATGGAAATTTACAGCTCTTTACACCGACCTCAATAACCCCACTTCAAACAGTATTTACCAAAAGATCGGTTATCGCTGCGTAGGCGATTCAGCCGAGATTCGTTTAAAACCGATAACGCGGAGATAAACTCAATTGTTTCAAAAAATTGTACCGAACGAAGTGACATCACCCCAATGGGATGAGGAACACCTGTCACGCCCTTGGGCGACGGCGGAAGGCGCGGTTCACAAGCAAACGCCGGAGCGCAGGCTTCTACGTGACCAAGCGGGTTGTGGACTGGAACGCAGTTCCTCGCGCATGTCAAATTTAGCCTTCGAAGGTGCGTTTTTGTAAGTTCACTTTTTGTGAGGTTTTGAAAATCAATATTAATATCCAAAACTCGTTGTTTAAAATTAGGATACCATTTGCACCATTGAAGGCGTATAAAACGTTTGGGTAAAGTTGCTAAGTCTTTTCCGCCAGCTTCCGTTGAGGATTATCGGCATAGAAACTCAACCCCAGGATTCCCAACGGAACTATTAAGCCTCCCCAAAATATTCCAGTGAATCCAGAGCCATGGTCCTTGAAAATGGTAAACAAAACGGGACCCATCCCACTTGCGATTACAGCAATCGATCCATTGAGTCCATGAATGGCACCCAAGTGGATGCGCCCAAAAAATCGCGGCCATACATTCCCACTGAAGTTTGCATAGGCCCCATTGCAAATGCCCATTCCCAAAACCATCACGACAAATCCAACAGATTTTGGAAGAATCAGTAGCCCTAAAGGAAAACAAAACATACCGCAGATAACCCCCATCAGGACATATTTAATTCTGACATAATCGCTTAGGTAACCAATCAGGAAATTGGCCAGCACTCCCGAAATCGCCGAGGGAATAAATAACACCAGCATGGTCGAAGGTTCGATACCGATCTCCTCCGAAATGGCTATCACATGAAAGGTATAACCAGTGCCAAACAACGCCATCCACGCAAATGCAGCAGCAAAGGCCCAGAAGGCCATCGTCCTAACTGCTTCGGCTCTGGTAAAATCACGCACGAAAACTTTATCGGGGTGAATCCGTTTCGAACCGGTTCCCTTTAGCGGGCCATCCATCTCCAGTCCACACTCCTCCGGATTGTCCCGGAAGAATAGGTAGCACAACAGCGTCACACCCCCCATCATTGCAAGCGCCATGAGCAACCAGGAATTGCGCCACCCCACCAGGTTTATTATCCAGCTGAAAACCCAAGGAGTAATGGAAAATGAAATACTGACCCACATTCCACTAATCGACATGATCAATCCACGCCGCTCATGAAACCATTTCCCAATCATGGCCTGCGAGGCCATGGTGAGCATTCCCTGAGCTGTAAACCTGAGGGAAAAGAATCCGAACAGAATGACACAAAAGGGCACCCACCAATGAGCACTACCCGTTACCGCCTGAGCCCAATTAGAGATGTAATCCGAGAACCCCAAATAAATGAGAACCAAGCCCAAACAAAACGAAACGAGTACCGCCGTCTTACGACTCCCGAACACATCGTAAGCTCGCCCACCGAATGGAAGCATCAAGCCACTCATCGTTGTTCCAAAAAAATAGGCCATGCTTAACTGCATGCGCGTGAGCCCCAAACCCTCGATGAGGAAATCCGTAAACACGCCGACCCCCATCGTCTGACCAGGAATACTGCAAATGATTCCAAAAGTCCCGACCGCAACAATTACCCAACCGTAGAAAAACGGCCATCGTTTAGGACTGTGTGGAAACTCCGGATGCCAAAGCCCTTGATGCTTGGACTCAATCATTTCGTGAGGCCAAACAACAGATGTAACTTTTAAAAGATGATCTAATTACCGGAACCATGGAATGCTCAAGCGAGGATTCTGAGCATAAGGCAGCTCCGTCTTACTGAAATCAACTGAAAAATCCGGACAAACGTCTGCGAGATATTATTTAAACGATGGCCGTGCGCCGTTTCGTAAAAAAACAACCCACCAACGAGGCAATGTCTTCCATCGAAAGATTGTCGGTATTAATAGTCAGATCATAAGCCAACGGATCGTCGATAGCTTCATTAAAGTTATCCTTTATCCATAATTCTCGTTCCCGATCTCCTTTTTTGATGAAGCTCTTTGCCTCCTTGGCCGATATGTTATGATAATCTACAACCCGCTTCACGCGTTGTTCCAAGCTTCCAACCAAGCGCAAATGGAGACCGTTATGCAACCTCCTCGTAATAATATGAGATCCACGGCCGATCAGAATAACACCACCGATATTTCCGAAATGAAGCAGCGATTTAAACACGAGCTGATTTAATTCCCACAAAGATGGATGGAGCCCCGCCAATTCACCAATCAAGGATTCAATTTCCGAGACTCGTTTCTCCGGAAGATACTTCGAAAAACGTTCTGGCAGTCCATGTTCCTTCATGGACATTTCCACGAGATCTTTGTCGAACACAGTCCAATCATTATGCGGCAGGGGCCACTTCATATCCAGATAACCTCGTAGCATCTTGCTCAAGGTATGCCCTCCCGCGCCGGTCTCCCGCGATATCGTGACAAAAGGTTGCCCCGTTCTTGGGGGAGGAACATATTTCTTTTTGTCTGCCAAGTAATATGCCAAATAGGAATGACACTTTTCTAATTCAGGATGCAAAAGGCTCATAGCAAAAATAAAGTTTTAGGTTACACTTCTATTTAAAGTGTACTTATAATCTATTTTTATGAGTTCTCAAATCGGGCAACCAATTTTCTGAAATGAGATATTACACTCATTAAAATTAAAACGCGCCCTATAACCTGTGACTACTTGTAGCAGCCGCCAGCGAATCAGGAATCACTCTTTCGGATCCAAACGGAACCCTGCGCCACACTCCATTGAAACTTGCGTGCATGCTCCCGGATCAGGAACGGCAAATCCAAAACACGGACTTTCACGAAATGCTTGGACAAGGCAGCTTCCAACCCATCGATGGTTCGAACAACACCACTTTCAGCCTCATAACCTCCCAGCCAGTTTTCCTTCGGCGTATATTCCTCAAGCCAGGTGTAGGGCGAGGTGATAACCAGTTGACCACCGGGATTCATGAGCTTTGGCAACGCGTTTAAAAAAGCCATCGGTTGAATTAAGCGATCAATCAAATTCGCCGCTAAAATCACATCAAAGGTTCCGAGATCATCCGGCAATGCAGTAGCATCGGCTTGCTGGAAGGTAACGCTGCTGGCATCCAATCCTTCCGGTATTCTGGCTTCCAATTCAGTGACCAAAGCTCCTTCATCCGCACGATGGTACCGAATTGAACCCGAAGCTTTAAGCAAATCCGCCGCTTCAATAAAACGATGAGAGTAATCGATACCCAGGACACTTGTGCATAGCCGTGCTAATTCAAAACTGGACCGACCGACAGCACATCCCAGATCAAGCGCACGAGCGTCATTGGACAAAATACCTGAATCAACACACTCTACAACACACCGTACCGGGTAATTCAGGGCGGAAACCGGTCCGTTGGCATAAGGTAGAATTTCATCAGCGGAACCGTAGTGGAATAATAAATATTCCGAAACAGCTTTATCAGTTTCGTAAAATGGAGTGTCGGGCATAGGAGCTTGATATTTCTTTAGGTCGATCCTTAGGGGAGGACCTTTCAGTATTCCAGCTATTTATCTTTGAACGAAATTATTGCTGACGCTTGGAGTTGATATAACCATTAGTCTTATTCCAATCATTACTTCCCATATTCCGGAATTCGCCCAGACGATATTTTGCAGCCATGTCCCTGATTCGTAAAATCCGCCGAAGCAAACCGGCCCAGAAATGCACCTACAATGTACTGAACTGGGTCATGCGAAAAAACGCGGACCTCCAAACGCTCAACTGTGGCCTGGTACCAAAGTCAGGGTTCCAAGTGGGGGAAGAGTATGGAGAAAACGCGATTTCCCGACTGGGCTTGGAACTGTATCATTACGTAGCTCAACAATACCCAACCTACTTTTCAGAAAAACGCTTACTCGAAATCGGGTGTGGACGTGGGGGCGGTGCCGCATACATAGCAGATCGATTCCAACCCAAGTCAGTTGTAGGAATAGATTTTTCGACTCAATCGATTCGATTAAGCAAAAACCGCTACAAGGCGAATAACTTGTCATTTGAAATAGGAGACGCCAGCGACCTTCGCTTCGACAATGCATCGTTTGATTTTTTGCTCTCCATCGAAACGTCACACATGATTCAGCAGAAAGAGAAATTCTTCTCCGAAGCGTTTCGTATTACAAAGCCAGGAGGCTGTTTCATGTATCTGGATTTTATCTATGCCAAACCTTCATCAGACCACTCTATTGAAAAAGTCGAATTAGCTATTCAGCAAACCGACTGGCACATCAGCAGACACATAGACCTCACCGAATCCGTTTTAGAAGCGCTTAAAACAGCCTCTCCCATTCGCGAGGCTTTGATTGAGAAAAAGTGTCCACGGCTTTTGCGAAACCAATTCAAAGAATTTTGCATGACCAGCCAAAGTAACACCTACCGTGCATTCGTCGAAGGCCGCACCAAGTATTATTTCTATGTCCTGAAAAAACCTGAATAACCAATCAGGCAAATTACGATGGCTGGAACCTAAGGCTCGTCAGCAACAGCATCGCTACAGGTATTTTCGGTCGCTTTAGAAATCTAGAGGACTCAAAGCAATTCAGTTTTGAGATCCTG
The DNA here is from genome assembly GCA_027622555.1 of Verrucomicrobiota bacterium. Classification (NCBI taxonomy): domain Bacteria; kingdom Pseudomonadati; phylum Verrucomicrobiota; species Verrucomicrobiota bacterium. The sequence continues at coordinate 8,570 of JAQBYJ010000103.1, read as the reverse complement.
ATTCATTCTTCTCTTTTCTTTTAACCACCAGTCTCCGCCAAGGCTACGCCACGGCACGGCTGATTGCGCTGATAGGTACTGATTTTTTCTTTTCGAATTGTCCGGAGCGCATCTGTGTAAATCTGTAATCTGTGGTTACTTATACCTTCTCCAAACGTCAAAGTGATGAATGGCTGGGAGCGGAGCTTCCAGTCATTTCATCGACTGCCTGGTTAGCCTCCATGCTTACTGCATATAAGCGTCTAGGTGAATCTTGCCAGTGGCCAAGTTCACGGTCCCAACTGCCCAGACCTGTCTCGCATTGACCCAAACATAGTTTTCTGCAGCCGTGGCGAGGGTTACGTTCTCACAGAGGTCGGCAATGGGTTCAGCAGCCCGCGGCACACCTACTCCATCGGCAGATAGTGCAATCTTGTGACCGTCCTGTGTTTCGATCGTAGCGCGAATATCCAGGTCCATTCGACCGTCGCTGCGTATCCGAAGGTAGTCCACGCCGCTTACCTTCCCAGTAAGCCGACCGGTGGCTTGTCCAGCAAAGGCTACATCAACGCGAGCACCTTGCGGCGGGATTTTGGACTGACCTGACAGGATAGCCTCTAGCGTAACGCCGAAGTCCGTCGCCCCTGTGATATCAAGATCGTATTCATATATTTTTTCGCCTTTCATGTAATCCTTTTTTTGCTCGCATTCTGTTTTCTGGATTCACCCCTCGCGAGATAAAGTTGGCCAGACTAGTTTTCTAATGGCTCCTTTAACTGTTCTACCATTATTCGCCCTCAAAGTAATCAGTGTCGATTCTCTTCAATTCATACATACTTGCCAATGAAACACCAACTGAATAATCAAACATCAAAGATGATAATCGATCTCCGTCAATTAGTATTATCTTCGAATTGATCGTACTAACATACTCAAGTGCTTGATCCGTAAAACTAGATGTAGCGGTCTATGTATGGGGTCGATGTTCATATTTCATATTCATAAAAATTTGCCCTATCTCTCTCAGTAGAAAAGTGAAAGAAGTTATACAAATGAATCACATCACTCTACCAAGAACAATCTTAGAAAATTAGTGGGAATAGGAAAAAAAGTATCCGGAGAGAGCATAAATATGAAATATGAACATTGACCCTTTTCGTGACCTTTTTCAATTAGATATGTAGTGTCAGTTGCTCCCAACTCGACCTCTGAAATTTGGCCGCGATACAATGGCATCGATGCGAGCATCGAGCCCTACGTGTTGATCAGCGCTCACTCAGGTAAAGCAAAACAGTAGTAGCTGTCGCTCGACGGCGTTTGGTGAATGCCTCCCCCGCTACCATTCATTATCACATACTGCCTTCCATTGAACAGGTAAGTAGCGGGTGTGCCATAACCGGAACCATCCATTTGATAGTGCCACAACTCCTTGCCGCTTTGTTTATCAAAAGCCCGGAAACGCTTGTCCAGGGTAGCACCGATAAAAATCAATCCGCCTTGGGTGACAACCGGACCGCCGATATTGAAAGTACCGGTCGGAGAGTAACCCTTGGCTTCCAGTTCCGGATACGTTCCCAATGGGACCGACCATTTGAAGTCACCGGTGTTCATATCGATGGCATGCAACTGGCCCCAGGGACGTTTATTGATGGGGTAACCGTCCTGATCGTGAAAATCGTGGTGACCCGTGGAAATATAGGGAATGTTTCCCGTCCAGGTAAACGAGATGTTTTCCGTCTGGATCATCTCGTCTTTACGGTCGTCAAAAAGAAAGGCCACGACAGCCTCTCTTTCGACATCCAAAAAGGAGGCCCAGGACGGCATTTGCCCACGACCCTCGATGATGATTTTCATCACTTCCTCCCGACTCAAGCGATCCTTGACTGTGCGCAAGGCCGGCAGTTCGACGCCGGCCATTTTCCCGGCATCGTCCAGACCATGGCAATTGGCGCAGATGGATTGATAAATTCGTTGTCCGAGTTCCGGAAGTGCGACCTCCTTGTCGAACTTGGCTTCCCGCATGGAAATCCACTCGGCCTCGTTGCTTGAATTTATGATAAGTATATTTCCCTCCGGATCGAAGGCCGCGCCGGGCCATTCGGATCCACCATTGAACTGCGGAGCAATGACCAGCTTCTCAAAACCGGGAGGCGTAAAGATGGGTCCCAGCTTAAATTCCTTTAGTTGATCCAACACATGGGACCGGGATTCAGGTGACAGGTCGGTCACATCATCCAAAGTAAAATCCTGGTCGGTGTAAGCGGCGGGCTTCAAAGGAAAGGGTTGAGTCGGCGAGGTGTATTCACCCGGTATTTCGGAAGCGGGTACAGGCCGTTCCTCAACGCCAAAAATCGGTTCACCGGTTTCCCGGTTAAGCACAAACAGGTGCCCCATCTTGCTCGGTTGGGCCAGGGCATCGATTTTTTTACCGTCCTTGACCAGGGTAACCAGGGTAGGCGGTGTTGGCAGATCGTAGTCCCACAGGTCGTGGTGCACGGTCTGGTAATGCCAGATGCGTTCCCCCGTCTCCGCGTTGAGCGCCAAAATGCAGTTGGCAAATAAATTATCCCCGATCCGATTACCGCCCCAGTGGTCGTAGGTCGCCGAGCCGGTACCAAGAAATACGATACCGCGCTCTTCATCTAAAGTAAGTCCACCCCAAGCATTAGTTCCACCTACGAATTTATAGGAATCGGGCGACCAGGTCTCATACCCATACTCTCCGGGATGAGGCACCGTGTGAAAAATCCATTTACGCTCGCCAGTCCGAACATCGAAGGCACGAATATGCCCGGGGTTCGCTTGGTCGGGTCCTTCGCCCACACTGCCACCGAGAATCAACAAGTCCTTATAAACCACGCCGGGAACCCGTGTTTGAAACCGGCGGGAGATGCCATCGTGATCCAGGTTTTCAGACATATCAATTTTTCCACCATTACCAAAGCTTTCGACCAGCTCACCCGTATCCGCATTGATAGCATAATAAAAATTCCCTGCTCCATGATAAATTCTTCGATCATCCCCGCTTTCCCAATACAGTACACCTCGCGTCTGACCAGCTCCCTCGGAACCTTTATAAGGATCAAATTCCCAGATGACTTCAGCAGTGTCCGGCTTTACCGCATAGATTTTTTGTTTTTGCGAAGCCAGGTAAAGCTTGCCATTCACCATGAGCGGATTGAATTGAAAGGACGAACTCTTGCCGGGTGTGAAGTCATCAACCCGGAACCGCCAGGCCAGCTCCAACTGGTTAACATTGCCGGTGTTGATCTGGTCCAGTTGGGAATACTTAGTCCGGCCCACATCGCCATTGTAGGAACGCCATTCGACTTCCTGAGGGGCCTGTGTCCGCCTGCAAGCAACCAGTGCGAAGGAGGTTACTATTAGAAAAAAAGACCGAAGGAGTATATTTGAAAACATGGGGCAATCAGGATAATTCACAAAACCGGGATCACTATCTCGAACTTCCTGCCTCTTTCTCAAGGACATAAGTTAGCGAGGTTAAACTGTTTTATTTCCTGAATTCAGCCGGTCTGTTCTCAAAGGACTTATCCGGAAACGGCGGAGGTGGCGGCACGTCGCGGGGATCCTTTTCGATTTCAGCCAGTAGATACGCTATCGCCGCATCGAGCTGCGCGTCTTCACCGTTGAAGGTGGTGTGGGGCGGGTTGTCCACCTCGATATCCGGAATCACCCCAACCTGCTCGATCAGCCACTTACCGTCTGGTCCATAAACACCCATCATCGGGGCACGCGCCAGTCCGTTGTCCGAAAGCGTGTTGGAAGAACTGAGCCAGATCTCTCCTCCCCAGGTGCGCGTCCCCAAAACTTTCCCCAGCCCTAGCCGCTGAAATCCTTCGGCGAATGCCTCTCCATCGGAAGCCGTCAATTCGTCGGTCAGCACTATGATATGCCCGCGGAACGCATACTGCATGTTCCAGGAGGAGCGGAATTCACGCTCTTTCCAATACATCCAAGCCGTGCGCATGAGTTTCTCCAAAATAAAACTCTCGATATTGCCGCCACGATTGTGCCTCACATCGACAATCAGCCCTGGCCGATCGAACACCGGGTAAAATTCGCGATACCATTGCTCGAGATCACCGGAACCCATGGCTTGTAAATGCACATAGCCGATACTGCTTTCCGTGCGCGCCTCAACTATTCGTCGCCGACCGTATTCCCAATCATCGTAGCGAAGCTGGTAGCCGTTGGAAGTCGGAATGACAATGGCATCAAGTGAATCGCCGTTGGCTTTTTTTATGCCCAGGCGAACCTGTTTTCCGGCCTGGTTGCGCAGGAGCTCACCAATGCCGGTAACGGACAAGGTGGAGACTCCGTTGATTTGTGTGATTACATCGTCCACTCCGACATTCAACTCCGGATGATCCAGGGGTGAGCGTTCGTTCGGGTAATCAGGATCAGCCTGGTAAATGTATTCGATGCGATATCCACCGGCGGATTCATCCCGGGCAAGGCGGGCGCCCAGGGAAGGAACGGAAACATCGTCATTTCCTTCGCGCAGATCCCCTCCCCGCACACTGGTGTGCAAGGCGGAAAGCTCACCCACCAGTCGGCCGATAAGATCGGACAATTCATCCCGGGTGGTAACATGATCCACCAGGGGAAGGTATTTCCGGTACATGGCATCCCAATCAAGACCATGCATCCCCGGATCGTAAAAGTAATCGCGCTCCATCCGCCAGGCATCGGTGTATATCTGTCGCCAATCTTCCCTTACATCAATGGAAAAACTCCAATTGCTCAAATCTACTTTCGCGTCGTCCAGTTTGCCAACCGCTTTGGCAGCAGCGTCGACGACATAGAAATTCTTAGCTTTCCAAATCAGCATTTTTTTCCCATTGGAGGAAATGGCAAAAGTGCGAACGTCCGATGTTACTTGTTCAGGCTTGGGTTTGTCCTTATCGATTTTAAGACCCATCACATGGGTTTTTCCATCCGCTCCGGTATCTCGTTTGGTGAAGAAGAGTGCTTTGTCGTTGGCCTGCAAGCTCCCGTAGTTACCGGGCGCAACCGGCACTTCCTGGATGCGCTGCTGGATTCCCTCGACGTCTATCGTGACCAACTTGCCGGCACCTTCCTTCTTAACACTGGAGTCTTCATCGCTCTCCCCTTCCTCATCAGCGGAGGCATCCGGTTTCCCGTCGTCATCAACCGTTTCAGATTTCTCTTTCGGCGGCTTATCCTCGTGCAACTCATCATCGGGCCGGAACGGGGAACGCAGCCCGTCTTGCAGGGAGACATGGTAGATCTTCATTTGCCGGTCGAAGTAGGGCTCGGGTTGCCTCGGCCCCCAGGGGTGACCTACCAAGGTCTCGAAATTGCGGTCCGATAAAAAGTAGATCCACTTTCCATCCGGATGCCAAATGGGGTCTACGCTATTGGCCCGGTCGGTGGTCAAGGGGAAGACGGTTCCCGCTTCCGTCTGATAGACCATGATCTGGCTGAAGGTGTTGTCGGCCCGCTGGGCAAAGGCAATCCAGCGACTGTCCGGCGACCACCGGATATCACCCAGTCCATTGTTGTTGGTGGAAATTTTCTTTTGGTCGCCGGTGGCCAGTTCGAGCAGCCAGAGGTCCTCCTTCAAATCGCCATAGGCCACCCATTTCCCGTCGGGTGACGGATGGGCGGCAAAGCGCAGGACCTTCCCATCACTGGTTAACGTATCGGTTTCCCCAACACCCGTGGCCGGATGTTTTTCAAACTCAAACTCCGAGGACTCGTCCGAAAGCGTAATCACACTTTGACCATCACTGGAAAACATTGCATCCCGGTAGCGCACCCCTGGCTTGCGGGACAGGGTAACCGTCCGGCCACTTTTTACCGGAATGACAAACACACGACCGCGCGCCGTTATGGCCAGTTGTTCTCCTTCCGGATGAAACGAGACATGGGTAATATAATCGTTGGGCTCGGTTTCCCACTTTTCCCGCAGTTGGTCCAGGTCGCTTACCAGCTTGATCGGGATTACCGCATCCTTCCCGGACCGGATGTCATAGAGTCGGATGTCTCCGGCACGGTGGTAAACAATTTTTCCTTCCGACAGGGAAGCCTGACGCACATCGAAATCCTGATGCTCGGTGTGCTGCTGCAGATCGCCACCGGTATCTTTCATGGACCAGAGATTCATGGTACCATCCCGGTCGGTAATGAAGTACACCCGTCCTTTCCACCACATGGGATGATGGCTTTCCCCCGGATGATCGGTGGTCAGTTTCACCGCTTCTCCCTGACCTTCGGTAAACCGCCAGATCTGGCGGGCCGTGCCGCCCGAGTAACGCTTGGTCACATTGCGATGATAAGGAGGCCGGACAAAGAACACCGTTTTACCCGATGCATCGAAACTGGCTTCGGAGGCCTGGCTTAAAGGAAGCCGTCGAACCGCGCTGGTAGCTGGATCAATAGCCACCAATTGCAGGTCCGGCAGGGTGGAAAAATGAGTCGTGGTGTAAACCAGTTCTCCCTGCGGCGTCCACGCTGTGCTGATCGAAGCCTCGGCCTCAAAGGTCCAGCGTTTGGGCAATCCACCTTCCAGCGGCATGGTGTAAAGTTCTTCCGGCCCCTCATAAGCTGCGGTGAAGGCGAGCGTTTTACCATCCGGAGAAATTTTGGGATAGGTCTCCTCTCCCAGATGAGAGGTTAACCGGCGAGCAAGTCCACCCGAAACAGGAACCGTCCAAAGATCACCTTCGGCACAAAATACGATCGTATCCTTGTGCAGTGCCGGATACCGATAATAGCCTTCGATTCCCTGACCGTTCGAAGCATTAAAAGCTGAGAGAAAAACGAGCGCAATGCAAAGCATGTTCCCGACGATCCATCCGCGACTGAAGGGTATGTGAGCTAAAGAAATTAAATTGATTCTCATAATTGATTCAAGATGAAGGAGGATTAATACCAAGGGACTTGGAAATGAAAATAGCCAAGAGGCCGCCATGGACAAGCCTCGATAAAATATGCGTCCTTTTTTATCAATTGTCTCTTCCCATTTCTTCGATCTGATTGCATCGGAAATAGCGCCTCGGAATATCTGGCAAATGTTGGTGATCTACAAAAACCACCAATCCAGGACTCAACTTGTCATTCTCACAAAACCATTCAGTCAAAGAACGGATAATCCTCCATTCACTGACAAAGGGAACATTCAACTCACCCATGGACCACCCGCTTAGGGAGAGGATTCGATGCCCATCGGGGGCTTTCGGATCGAACAGATACTGGACTAATTCTTCCGGCACATGCTCGATTGCTTTTGGATCCACCCGGATGAGAACGCGTTGTTGCTGTCCGGCATAAAGACTGAATGAAAGATACCTATCCCACAAACCGAAGTAGAACAGAATAGGAGCAATGGTCAGCAATGCGCCGATAACCATCCCAGGGATTCGGAGCCTGGAGTTCTTTATGCCCGTCAAGGAAAAGCACTCGTGTTTATAGAACGCTACCACCACGAGAACCATCATCACAAAATTCCAGGGCCAAACAACGCTGTTCGAAATGGTTCCTTTCACCGGGCCCAACAAGACCAGGATCGTGAGGTGGGTTAACAATGCACATATGATCGCAATATGCCTGGTTCGTTTAATAAGCAGTCCGAGCCCCGTGAGTATTTCAAACACAGGAATCACATAACCAAATGCGAAAAGCGCAGCTCCGATTCCTTCGGTTCCCCAAGACTCCAACAACGGTTTAATCAGGCTATTTTCCCAGACACTCATCCATCCTGTCTGGCATTTATGAATCCCGCCCCAGATGTATACCATGATGACGATCATCTGTTGAATTCCCAAGGCTACACTAGCTACTTCACCCGTTTGGGATAGTAATCGCCGACGCTTTTTACGGCTTTTTTTGGATGCCCCCTGAGCATGGTGCGTATCGGATGGAGTTTGCTCCAGGTGTCCAAGTTCTGCCAGAAACAGGAACGGCACCAGCATCATTCCATATTGGTAGAACCAGGGTTGCCAGCGCGATTGATCCTGTAGTGCCAATATAAGCATCGACGACAACACGATGGCGATAAAAAGCCGACCCGGTTTATAGATCATCCACGTAACACATCCAAAGAAAAGCAGGACAAAAATAATATCCAACGGATGGGTAAATTGAGGCACCCATTCCCAAACAGGAAATAGCGGATACAGACGGTCAGTAATCCACAACTTCCAACTGAGAATCATTCCCGCCAGTAAGCCAGCACCCAAAATGCGAACGATCCAATGTAAGCGAAACTGACTATTCCAATTCATAGTTTTCAGTCAGCCTGAATTTGGCAGCGAAAGAACGCAAGGATCGGAAAATAATTTAACCATGAATGGACTTAGAGCAGCCAAACCGTAACCAAAGTTTAAATCGACCATAGATTGCTCGGACAAGCACAGATATTGTGAGAAATCCATAACCACGAATTGACACGAATCATGCGGTAGGGACCGATCACCACGCGGTCCGATATACTGAAAGGTTTGTTTTTTCATTTTTTTATTTGAACAGGAGCAACTGTGTCATGGAGCAAGTGCTAAATGATGGTTTTTAATTAATATGTGCATGTGAATGAGAAGCTTTCTCAT
>JAQBYJ010000102.1 GCA_027622555.1 Verrucomicrobiota bacterium | reverse complement strand
CCCTGGAGCGGTTATCAGTCATCGTTCCGCTCTTGAGGGGACTGTGTCTCCTGCGGGAAAATTGCATTTAAGTGTGCCTGGAACGGTTGCTCCCGTACGTAAACTGCCTGGACTGGAAATACGGCTTTGGAAAGGGCCTGAGGCGCAAGCAAGCGACACGGAGATTGCAGGTGGCGATGGCAAGACAGGTTTGTATATGGCCAGTCAGCCGCGGGCGGTGCTCGAGAATTTTCAGATCGCACGGGCACGGGCGGATGATGAATCCAAAACGCTTTCCGCCGAGGAGTTGGAAGCATGGTTCGACCGTCAGCTCAGTCGTCTGGGGAGCGAATGGTTGGAGGATTTGTTGAGTCAAGCCGGTGCCCTGGCCGAGAGGTTTGAATGGAACAGGGAATACACCGCATTACAGGAATTTTCAAAAGCGATCACAGGAAAAGCTTCGGCTTATCAGTTAAAGAGTGATGTGGCGGCGGCAAGGGCAAGCGGAAGGCCTTACGATCCTGAACGGCTACAGCTGTTTGCAGAGCTGCATGCCCGGTTGGCGGCAGAACTGTTTTCCGAGCTTTCCGCCCCACCCATAGAAGAGTTTGAAACCAGGGCTTTCTGGGAGGCCTACTTTTCAAACTATATCGAGGGTACGCGGTTTCCGGTAGACGAAGCCCACGATATAATCATGGAGACCGATGCGGCCAAGGCGATACAGAGAAAACGTCCCGAGGATGCCCACGATATCCTGGAAACTTACAGGCTTATTGTTGATCCCAATGTAAGCGGCAAGGTGGCATCCAGTTCGCAGGAATATATCGAATTGATCAAAGTGCGTCATGCCCGCATGATGGCATCCAGGCCGGGCGTGAATCCGGGAGTTTTCAAGGAACTCAACAATGAAGTGGGATCACGGGTATTTGTGAGGCCGGAGCTGGTCGCGGAAACCCTATCCCGTGCTTGGGCAATGAGTGGAAGCCTCAAATCAGCTACAGCCAGAGCCTTCTTTATGCTATTTGTCGTAGCAGAGGTGCACCCGTTCCAAGATGGTAATGGACGAATTTCCAGGTTGGGAATGAATGCCATTCTGGAAGAGGGCGCAAAGATGAGATTGCTCATACCGACATCATTCCGCGTGGACTACCTCACCGTTTTGGAGGCGCTTACGATCAATGAAAAAATGGAGCCCTATGTTAGGTTTGCTCATAAACTTATAGAGCTGAATAGCAGAATGCCGATGGGTAGCTTTGAGGAATCTCACAACTATTTTAGAAAATCAGGAGCCCTTGATGATCCTGGTCAAGCAAACTTCGATCTTCGACCCTTGTTACAATAACGATTTCTTTATTTAGGTTCTTCCATGTCAATTGCCCACATATAACGCCGTTTAGAAAAGCATTATCCGATAGACTAGCCAAATTCTCTAACACGCCTTTAGCCCCTTATATTTTTAAACTCATGTCAGAAAAACGAATACAAAGCAGTCTTCAGGATCTGTTTCTCAAGAACCGCATCATTTTCTGGTATGATGCGGACCAAGAATGGAGAGCGGTCTTTGAGATCTAGAATAAAGGGTCAATCCAATACTTATGGGGCAGCCGACGGGGTCATATCTTCATTATTGACAGAATTCTTGGGGGATCTTCTTTCTTTTGCTTGGCGTGGAAGTTGTGGGTTGTACCTCGCGACGTCATCTATATCCTGAAGCTTGTTATCTCGTTATTGACCTTGGGTAATTACCAGCTCGAGATCTTTTTAGCCAAGGCTGAGGTGATTGAAACAACGATCGGTCTGGTTCATAAACGTGCTGTGTCAGCCGATAACGTTCAGTGAGTAATGGTAGGTCGGTCAAATGATAGTCGATGGAACAGCCTACTTTGGTGAGTAAGTTTGCTCAAAGATTGGAGTTAAGCAATGGGGAGTTGTTGGATAAAAAGGAATCAATCTTGTCAATTATGGAGATATGACCCCTCCTTGGCCCCTTGGTATCGATGGACGGATCGAAACGGGCATTTCGGTCGACGTCCGTAAATACAATCACGTTCGGTGAACAGGTAACGATGATGCGATTATCGAGAACCGACAAACCCATCGGCGCTACCAGATCTTTGTCTTGAACAAACACATGGGAGGCATCTGCTCGGCCGTCATGATCGGTGTCCTCCAAGACCATGACCCTGTCACCATCCTTATGCCAAAGATTAACTTCACCCTCATTGCGAAAGGATCGGTAGTTAACCGCTTCTGTAACCCAGATTCGCCCCTGCACATCGGTATCCATATTGGTCGGGTTAAAAAACATGGGCGCTTGGGCCCACACCGTTGCTTCAATGTCATCGGCAATGAAGAATCGATCAACGGGAGTCGGTTCATTTGCAAAATTGGCGCAAGGGATGAGTAACGCGAAAAAGCGAATGGATAGTATCCAGAATCTGGTCATGGTATTTGGGTGTAAATTGGGGATTTTTTGGGGGGTTCTTAGAGTCACGGTCAATCGTGCGGATGAGGCATCCAATCTGTAAAAATACCTTTGGCATTCCTTTCGGCTTCCAGTTGCTGCCATTCGATAACTCCAACTCGATTGGCCCAAGCTGTGTATTTTGCCAGGAGTTCATCGCGTTTGTTTGGAAGTTCAGCCGATAAGTCATTCAACTCACAGCGATCCACCTCCATATCGTATAGCTCCCAATCGCTGCGATCCCATCGTTTAACCAACTTCCAGCTACCCTCCCGGTAAGCACAATTCCCCTCATGCTCCCAAGCTAATGGTGGTCGGACCGTCTCCTTCGATTGAAAGCTATCCTTCAAACTGTTTCCTTCACAGGGAAGAATGGCCAAGCCCTCGCGTTGCTCCGGCCAATCAACTTCTGCCACATCAACAATGGTCGCCATTATATCCATTAACTGACCCGTTTGATGTCGCAATTTCCCTTGATCCGAAATGCCGTTTGGCCAATGAACAATCAAGGGTGTCGCTATACCACCTTCGTGCACAAAATGTTTGTACTCGCGAAAGGGCGTATTGGAAAGGTTTGCCCAGGCTACACCATAACTTTGAAAAGTAGTCTCATCGCCGGGCGGAACCGCCGGGTCATTCCCATGCCTCATCAAACGCCCGTCTCTGGTATGTGTCCTGGCAGTAAGCGGTTTGGCACGTCCTTCTCCTGCCGGTTTATCGTAAGGGTAAAATGTTTCAAATATCTCCTCCGCACAGGCACCGTTGTCGGATAAGAAAAAGACCAGCGTATTGTCCATCTGCTCCAATTTCTCGATCGTGTCCAATACTCTGCCGATCCCACGATCCATCGATTCCACTTGAGCGGCATAAACCTCCATTCGACGTTGTTGCCAGTCCTTATCGGGAGTATCCGCCCACGCTGGCTGCGAAGAATCCCGGACAGTTAAGCTTGTATCTGGCTTTACGATACCCATATCAATCATCCGTTTCAAACGCCGCTCGCGAAGTTCATCCCATCCATCCTTGAATCGGCCTTTACATTTTTCAATATCCTGAGGCGTTGCCTGCAATGGCCAATGAGGAGCTGTGTAGGAAAGGAAAAGAAAGAAGGGATCCTCCGATTTCTCCCGCTGATGATCTTCGATAAAACCACAGGCATTGCTGGATATATCATCCGTAAAGTAATAGTCAGGATCATGAGGAGCTTTGATATTCTCATTATCGCGGGTCAGAGTCTGAGGATCGTAGTATGTGGCTGCCCCTCCCGTAATGCCATAGAAGCGATCAAACCCTCGTGAACGTGGCCAGTTGGAGAAGTCGCCTTGTTCCGGCAATAGCTGTTTACACACGTGCCACTTCCCAGAGAGGTAGGTTCCGTATCCGCCAGTCTTCAATACCTCGGCAATGGTTACGCATTGTTTGGACAGGTCTCCCCGATATCCATCACGATCATCGTCAAAATGCGCCATGTGCCCCATCCCCACCTGATGCGGATTCATTCCCGTCAACAGGCTGGCTCTCGTCGGACAACACCGGGCGGTGTTGTAAAATTGCGTGTAGCGTAAACCCCTTTCGGCAAGTCGATTGAGGTTAGGCGTATCCATTTCTCCTCCATAACAACCGATGTCGGAATAGCCCATATCATCGGCAAGGATTAGAACAATGTTTGGTTGCTGCATAAGAGTTAAAGACAGGAATTATTAGTGGACAAGCAGTTGATGTCACCTTCGAATATCAGGAGTCAACGGAACCCCAATTATTTAAATTTCCCGATGGGCTCAATCGCTCGAACAAAGGAAAAAATGCAAATCAATATGAGTATCAAACAGAAAACAGGTGTAGCCATACTGTTAATCTCGACACCCTCAATCTTTGCTCAAGAGCCAGTTGGTCATAGTCTTAGTAAAGCAAAAAGCGTCGATGGAAACTTTATCAGCTGGAAAGAACATATTATAGACGATCCTACGATTGCGGGCTTCAACTTGAATGGCAGTGATGGCTTGGTAATGGGTGACATCGACGGAGATGGTTTTGAGGACATTGTATCTGTCCATGAATTCGACTCAGGCTATGACTCCGCTGCTTACGATCCAAACCATAAACCGGTAATCGAAGGTCATGTGCGAATCGCTTTTGGTTCTGCTTACCCCGATTCTTGGACCAATATTACTTTGGCAGAAGGCACGGATACTCCTGCACCAGAAGATGCTGCCGTTGCGGACGTCAATGGAGATAGTTTTCTGGACGTGATCGTGGCAGCCGAACAATCGCATTTACTTTACTTACAAAATCCTGGGCAAAAAATTCGCTCTGAAAGTTGGCCTCAACTCATTCTCCCCATGACAAAGGGTCGCGGCTCTTTTATCCGGGTGTTCTTTGGAGATTTCAATGGCGACGGCGTCCCGGAAGTAGCAGCTGCAAACAAAGGTGCCCAAATGCCTGGTCCCGAGGACTATGCCAGGAAAACCGCTGTTTCTCTTTATCAGGTGAAGGGAGATCCTCTCACAGGAAGCAGCTGGCATGAGATTGAACTGGGACGCTACAGCGTTCCACAAAACTCCGAACCGGTGGATCTGGATGGAGATGGTGACCTCGATATCGTCATCGGTTCACGTGGAGAAGGTCGGCTGGTAATTTTTGAAAACCTGGGCAAAAAGGACATTCAATTCAAGGAACATGCGATCGCCCTGGATAATTCAAAGATGTCTGGATTTAACCTGGAATATGCAGATCTCAATCACGACGGTCGATTGGATATTATAGGTGCTTCTCTGGGGGGTCTGGGTTGGATTGAACAACCGGAAAACATGGATGAGCTGTGGAAGTTTCATTTCATCGGTACCTTCAAACCGGATTCCATAACCGGTTTGGAAATTGCAGATATCGATGGGGACGGTGATACAGATATTATTTCAGGTAGTTACAGCAAAGGGACGCGGACGGGTGACGACGGGGATATGACTGTAAATGACCCCCTGGGCCGTATCGGCTGGTTTGAAAATCCGGGCGATGTCACAGCAGCCTGGACTCGGCACGATATCTCCCGACGCAAACGGGGTATGTTTGATAAGTTTATTGCACGGGATATTGATAAGGACGGAGATATCGATTTCGTGGGTACACGAGGAAACAGCTCTCCCTACGATGGAGTTTATTGGATCGAACAAGTCCGTTCCAAAACAGCCGGCCCCAGTTTTGTTCCCGCTCGAAATGGTGAAAGCCCGGAGATGCCGTTGCCGTAGAGGGGGGAAAGAGAATGATTTTTTGTGCACACAAATACTTTTAATCAGCCTAGCTCCTATCGCTTTATTGTAAGTCGGGCGTGGCCGATCATTTTGGCCAATTCGGCGACCCCGCTACTGGGATTAACGGATACCGCCGTTATAGGAAGAACAGGAGCTGTAGCTTCATTGGGCGCAGTTGCAATTGGATCATTGATCTTCAGTTTTGTTTATTGGACATTTGGATTCTTGCGTATGGGAACCACCGGTTTTGTTGCTCAAGCCCATGGGGCAGATAACGAGCTCGAGGTGAGAACGGCAATAGGACGCCCCATCCTGATAGGTGTCGTCATTGGACTGGCACTGATTGTCCTCCAGGTTCCGATTTTCAACTTGGCGTTGTATATACTCGAAGGAAGCGAGGAGGTGGAGGCCATTGCCGCTCCCTACCTTAAGCTGCGTATCTGGGGAGCTCCCGCTGCACTTGCATCCTATGCTATTATGGGGGGGCTCATAGGTCTTGGTCGATCGAGAACCTTGCTGGCTATTCAAGTGGTCTTGAACGCAATAAATATAAGCCTGGATGTGCTTCTTGCCGGATACTTTGGAATGGGTGTAAAAGGGATCGCACTTGGCACGATGATCGCTGAATGGACAGCGGCTTTATTGGCGCTTTTTCTGATTATCCGTATCTTGCGTGAACGTTACCCGGGAGGCGGAAGTTTTTGGGACTGGCGTCAAATCTTCGACTCACGGCTTCTAGCCAAGACGTTTGGAGTTCATTTCAACATAATGATCCGGACCCTGTGTCTTTTGTTTGGATTTGGATGGTTTACTCATCAAGGCGCTCGACTGGGCGATGTGCCATTGGCCGCCAATCACATACTGCTGCAGTTCATTTCCTTCAGCGCGTTTTTCCTCGATGGAATCGCGTATGCGACAGAAGCACTCGTTGGAGCTGCAGCTGGCGCTCGACGCATTGACGTATTTAACATATTGGTACGACGAACCGGTATATTGGCAGGAATTACCGCGCTCTTTTTAGCTGTCGGTTTTCTTTCACTGGGTGGAGTAATAGTGAACCTATTGACCGACCTGGAACAAGTCAGGCACGCCGCCATTGCAACTCTCCCTTTTGCAGCCGCTTATATTTTAGTATCCTTCGTAACATTCCAACTCGATGGGATATTCATCGGCGTGACTCGAACCCGTGACATGCGCAACGCGGCGATTGGCTCCCTCGCCATCTATTTAGCAATCGGCATTCCTCTCACAACACACTACGGTATCACCGGTCTCTGGATTGCGTTCATAAGCTACATCCTGGCTCGAGCCGCCACACTGGGAGTCCTTTATCCAAGACTTAAAAGATCGATTGCTTAAGTATGTCCCAAACGCGTATTGAAACCCTAAATAAATGTAGGAGTAGCTGCTTTAGCTGCGATTAGAATATCCACGAAGCTTCGATTCGCAGCTAAAGCAGCTCCTGCCTAAATCCAAAACCTACAACCTAACCCACCGATTTAATTTCCCAACCCTTTCGGTATTTTCGGGAAACAAACGCATTGGCCTCTTTGAGATTCGTGAACTTAAGCCCCGGACCATCCCAAATAAGGGTTTCACCAACAAAGCGACTGGCAATGTTGCCAAGTTGCACGGCCTCGGTCAGTGGGCCACCATAATCAAAACCGTCACTGGGTTGACGTCCAGAAATGCAACCATCGATAAAGCCGTGATAGTGATTGAGGTCATCGGCAATTTCGATACTGCCTTCAGGATAATTTTCCTCTGGATAAAAGCGTGGTATGTCATAATGCGGAAGCACCAACGTACCAATTTCACCAATGATTAGAGAGCCGCTTCTTGGAAGCGCAGTCGTCTCAGGTACATGAGAACCTGCCTGGGTCGGTTGAAGCCCACCGTTATACCAGGTTATGCGCAGCATCTCCTTATCCGTGTATTCTGTTCCGGGAAAAAGATAATGAACGGTAGATTGAGCCGGCCAGACTTCATCGTTCATTCCGGTGTGCTCCGCCTTTACTTCGGTAGGAGCTCCGATAATATTCAAAGCGGTAAAAACAGGATCCAAAATATGGCAACCAAAGTCGCCCAATGCACCACTGCCGAAATCCTGCCAGTCACGCCAACCCCATGGATGGTAGATGCGGTCGCCGCCATAAGGACGCTTGGGTGCCACACCTAGCCAGAGATCCCAATCGAGTGTTGTTGGAATCGTCGGCCTATTTTTCGGACGATCAATGAGTCCTGAACGACCATGCCCCGCTGCATTGACCCAGGAATGAACGCGTTTTACTTTTCCAATCTTTCCAGACTGAATGGCGCGAACAGCAGTTCGATAGGTAGTGTGAGAATGGATCTGGTTTCCCATGCGCGTAATCACCTTCGACTTCGCAGCCTGCAGAGCCATTTGTCGTGCTTCCCATACCGTATGAGTCAGCGGCTTTTGACAATGGACATGCTTACCACGACGCATGGCATCGAGGGCGATATAGGCGTGCATGTGATCGGGAGTAGAAACGGTAACTGCGTCAATCTTATCCCCTATTTTTTCAAACATTTCGCGCCAATCCTGAAACACCTCAGCATCTGGTTTCAGTTCTAACGCCTTAGCCGTAAGGGCGAGATCGACATCGCAAAACGCAACATGTACGGCACCCGCATGATCCGCCATCTCGGAAATGTCCGAGTAGCCCTTGCCATCGGAACCGATCGATGCGAGCTGAAGTTTGGAGTTGAGATTACTGCCACGGACAATGGCCGGAGCAGCCACGACAAAGGCTACAGAAGTTTTAAGAAAGCGGCGACGTGTTGTTTTCATAGGAGTAGAATTAGAGATTATAAATTCAGAGTAACCGTTGTCAGGAGGAAGTGAAGGCTTAATAAAATTCCCTTTATTTTCAGTTTCCTTCATAAAGCGGATTGGGTCGCATGGGATCCGCACCTACCGCTTCGCGCCAGGCATCGAGTTCGGCCAGAAGTTGGCGGACCGTACCCGGTTGCGTAAGCGCCAGATTGTTTTGCTCACTAATGTCTTCCGCCAGGTTATACAATTCCAGTTCCCCGGTCTCATACTTTTCAATCAGCTTCCAATCACCTTTGCGAATGACCCCGGAAGGAAAACTTTGCGGATGCTGGTTGTAATGCGGATAGTGCCAAAACAGGGCCGCTCGTTCTATCCGGCCCTGGTCATTTAAGACAGGTGTTAAATCCACTCCATCCATGTGCTGTTGAGGACGCTTGGGTAAACCGGTTGCACCTAGAATGGTGGGATAAAAGTCATTACTTATAATGGGCACATGCGAAACGGATCCGGGTTTCGTCACACCCGGCCATTTGATAATAACAGGCACCCGCAGACCACCCTCGTAGTTTGACCCTTTGTTGGCTCTCAGAGGCGAATTGTCGGTAGCCTTGGCGAAGCCACCGTTGTCACTGGTGAAGATGACAAGCGTGTCTTTTTCCAGGCCCAACTCTCGCAGTGTCCTCACGATCCGCCCTACGCTCTCATCCACACTCTCAACCATGGCCGCATACTTCGGATCTCCCTGACGTTTGGCATCGGCAATTTTTTCGTATTTGGCCACTTTTTCAGGTTTTCCCTGAAGGGGAGTATGCACAGCGTAGTGGGACATCATCAGGAAAAAAGGATGGACGGCATTTGCCCGGATAAAAGCCTCTCCTTCCTCGGCCAGGCGATCAACCAGGTAATCACCCTCTTTTCCAGGAAGAATAGATTCTTTGAAAACTTTCAGTTTGGTGGTGGGAATCGTCCAACTGCCTTCATAGGGATACCAATAGCTGCCCGGATTTCCGTAGTCGCGACCAGCGACATTTATATCAAATCCCTGATGTTCAGGATAGTAATAGGGCAACGGTCCTAAATGCCACTTCCCCATAAATGCAGTTTTATAACCACCCTCTCGTAACGCCTCCGCAATCGTAAATTCCTCTAAAGGCAAATTGGAAAGATATCGCGCCTCTTGAAGCTTGTTCTTCTTCGCATCCCAACGTCCGGACGGAAGCCATTGCGTTAATAACAATCGAGCCGGGTTCTTTCCGGTCATCACAGCCGCCCGGGTCGGAGAACACACATTGCAAGCTGCATAACCATTGGTGAAGCGCATGCCATCCGCGGTCAACTGGTCGATGTTCGGTGTCTGGTAATAGTCGCTGCCATTGGCCCCTATGTCCATCCACCCCAGATCGTCGATAAGGAAGAAAACGACGTTGAGCGGTTTTCCCACGCAGGGGAAACAAGAGAGAAAATTGATTATTCCGAAAAGAAGGGTCCCCTTGGAAAAAAACCTAACAATAGAAACCAGAAAATACATTTCACTATTTCAGCAAAAAGAATAGGAAGGTCAATATGCCAATACACAATTGGAAGCATTCCTGAAACACCTGGAAAAAGACTACTCCACCCGAACCACCAATAAATTACCTCCACAGTGCAAATCCTTTAGACACAAAACCAAAATCACCTCATCTTTGATTCCATGCTATTTATGAGTACGACCCATTATGGTCTCAAACGATTATCGGAAATAGTTCCGGCTAATTTGGATCTGAGGCTAAACATCCCTCTCCCATCCGAATAAAGCCCCTTTCAATTGAACCCAGCATTCGAATACTTAAAACCATGAAACCAACTTGTTGGAGCCTGATCTTCATTGTTGCGCTTGTCGTCTCTTGCGCTGTCAAAACGTCAGGTGAAACAAAGCCCAATGTCCTTATGATCTCAGTAGACGACATGCGGGACTGGACAAATTTTCTCGGTGGATACGAGGGCGAGGTATACACTCCCCATATGGACCGGTTGGCAGAAAAGGGAATCAATTTCACCAACGCCCATTGCCCTTCCCCTGTTTGTAATCCCAGCCGCACCGCGGTTATGACCGGCCTTATGCCGTCCACGACTGGCGTGTATAACAATGGTCAATGGCTGCGACCCAACCAGCCGGATATTACTACCATGCCTAAATTCTTTTTGCAGAACGGCTACCGTGTCGTGGGCAGCGGGAAGAGTTTTCATCACACCGCCGGAAATAATCCACCTGACCAATGGCACGCGTACAGGCGTATCCCCTGGAACGATTTTCCCTGGACGCGCAGCAATAAACTTAACTACCCTTGGACGGAATGGAAGCCACCTCCCCCGGAATATCCATTCAGCAAAGTCGACCACCTGCGCGGTCGCGATGAGCGAGACTGGGGCATCTTGCCTCGAGATGAAAACGTTTACGACGACGTGGTGGTGGTTGATTACGCTATCGAGTTTTTGCAAACTCACAAAAGTGACCAGCCCTTCTTTCTATCCGTCGGAACGTTCCACCCTCACCTTCCTTGGTATGTTCCAAAACGATTTCACGATCTTTATGCGGACAAGGAAATAAAATTGCCGGAAGTCCCCGCCGATGATCTCGACGACGTACCACCCATTCCGCAACAATGGGCAGCAGCCGGGCGCGACGAAATGCAGGCGGCCAGGGATGCAGGAGAATGGGAAGAAGCCGTTCGTTGCTACCTGGCCAGTATTTCCTTCGCTGACGCACAGGTGGGCCGTATCCTCAAAGCTCTGGAAGAGTCACCCTACGCGAGTAACACCATCATAGCACTTTGGTCCGATCATGGCTTTCACCTGGGTGAAAAACATCATTGGATGAAATCGACCCTCTGGGAGGTAGCCACACGAGTCCCATTTATAATCTCAATTCCGGAAATGAAATCAGCCGGCCAACGTAGCAATCGTCCTGTCAACCTGGTCGATATGTTTCCTACCCTGCTAAGTCTCACCCATTTGAAAACAGATATTCCTTTCGACGGAAACGACCTTTCACCACTACTGGAAAATCCGGATTTGGAATGGCCTCACCCGAGCGTGATTGAGTTTGGAAACGGTAACGCAGCGGTTCGCGATGAGCGCTGGCGTTACATCCACTACTCCGACGGTGAAGAAGAACTTTATGACCACCATTCGGACCCCAATGAATGGCATAACTTACTTGCCCACGGCAGCCCAGAGAGCAAAAGAGATGCAAGTGATCCAATGTATCAGACGATCAAGGAAACGCTTTCCAAACACCTCCCCCAGGAATGGGTGCCCGATGCACTTCCCAAAGGAGCTTATAAATTTGATCCGGAGAACTGGACCTTCACCCACAAGGAAACAGGAGGAGTCGTCCACGGAACCAAGCAATGAAAAAGACACTTTTCCTCCTCCTATCATTTAAGCTACTACTCTCTCCATATCTGGAAGCCAAGGAATACGACGTCTGTGTCTATGGCGCAACATCTGGCGGAGTCGTGGCCGCATTGCAGGCTGATCGCATGGGAAAATCGGTTATATTACTCGAACCCTACCAACACGTTGGAGGATTAACCGCCAGTGGCCTAAGTGCATTGGACGTTGGGAACCCTGCGACTATTGGCGGTATTGCCCGCGAGTATTTTTCCAAACTTTCAGCGCGGTACGGCAAAGAGCTGAAATTTGATAACTACTTTGCCCACACAGGTGGTGATTTTGTCATAGAACCCAGCGGAGCAGAGAAACTGTTTCTGGAGTACATAGCGGAGAGCAACATCACCCTTCGTTATGATAAGAAAATCCACTCCGTACAAATGGATGAAACAAAACTTATATCCATCACCATGGTCGATGGTTCCTACTACCATGCAAGTGTCTTTATAGATGCCACCTACGAAGGTGATCTTATGGCCGTAGCAGGCGTAAGCTATACAACAAAACGTGAGGCCAACAGTCAGTTCGACGAAACAGGTAACGGATTTAGCCTAAAGAAGTATCAGCCATCGATTTATTGGGGAGTGCCTGGTGAGAACGGACGAAGGGCCGACCGCAAAGGAATCTGGGACCGCGACATTCCCATTTCCCCCTACGTGAATCCAACCGATAAAACCAGCGGATTACTTCCCACCATCAATCCCTACAACGGTGAACAAAACGGCGAAGAAGCACCGGGAGTACAAGCCTACTGTTTTCGGCTATGTATGACCAATGTTCCGGAAAACCGGATACCGATTTCCAAACCAACCAACTACGATCCCTGGAACTACGAAATCCAGCGACGCTTCATACAGGCCTGTCTCTTGCAAGGCGACGATATGGACATCCGCTGGTTTACCAAGCTGGATCCCCTGGTGAACGGTAAGTGGGATTTCAACACAGCCACATTCGGCTCCAACATTCCAGGACTCAGTTGGGACTGGCCCGATGCGGATTGGGATAGAAGGCAAGAACTATATGATTACCAACGCGACTACCACCTGGGACTGCTTTACTTCCTGGCAAACGATCCGGTCGTGCCCGGGAAGCTAAAAAAACAGGTCCGTGAATTCGGACTCTGCAAGGATGAGTTTGTCGACAATGACGGTTGGCCATTCCAAATGTACGTCCGTGAAGCACGCCGAATGGTTTCGAATCTGGTGATGAATGAGAACCACTGCACCGGAAAACTCGTCGCTGAAAAACCGGTAGCGATGGCCTCCTATGGTTTGGACATTCATGAAATTCAGCGGATTGCCTATCAGGATATGATTGTCAGGGAAGGCAAGAGTCCGGCGAGCGTGAAGGTAATTCCCTACGGCATTGGCTACCACGCCATCGTTCCCAAGAAAGAAGAATGCACCAACCTACTCGTCACCTTCGCACTATCTGCGAGTCACGTGGCCTTTGGTTCCGTCCGGATGGAACCGACCTTTATGATGCTCAGCCAATCAGCGGCTACAGCTGCCTGTCTTGCAATCGACAAGAAGCAAAAAATACAGGACATCGACTATCCTACGCTCAGAGAAGCCATCTTAAAAGACGGTCAAATTCTTTCTTTGCCAATAAATTAGAAGACCCAATTTCGAGTTGATAGCCGACAGTTTTTGGTTCCTCCCTTTCGGACTGATACATACTAACGACAACCAAAAAAATATTTGGGGATGATTGACCTGTAAGGAGAGTGCACCAATGCTTAAAATCCTCGTTTCAATCAAACTCATGAAAAAAAATCTAGGAATCTTCTTTCTAATCAGCGTCTTGGCTAAGCTAACATTGGCAGCCGACAAGCCCAACATCGTTCTCCTTCTTAGTGATGATCAATCGTGGACGGACTACTCCTTCATGGGACATCCCGACGTCAGGACGCCGAACATCGACAAACTGGCGAGCGAGTCCGTAGCCTTTCCTCGGGGATATGTGCCGACCGCCTTGTGCCGTCCGTCACTCATGACCCTGGCAACCGGTCACTATGCCCACCGTCACGGCGTCACCGGGAACGACCCGTCACCCAAATACGCCGAAAGGGATTCGCCCCTTTATGACCAACGTCGGGCACAGCTCATTTCCTACATAGATGAATTCGATACTCTGCCTGAGCTACTTGGCGAGCAAGGTTACCTAAGCCACCAAAGTGGAAAATGGTGGGAAGGCAACTTCACTCGGGGCGGATTTACTCATGGCATGACTCGGGGATTTCCGCAAAAAGGGGGTCGGCACGGAGACGATGGACTCAAGATAGGTCGTGAAGGGCTTCAGGAAATTTATGACTTCGTGGATATGTCGATAGAAAAAGATAAACCGTTCTACCTCTGGTATGCGGCCTTTCTCCCACACACACCACACACACCTCCTGATCGATTACTCAATAAATACAAAGACCGGTTCCCAATCACAATAGCCAAATACTACGCCATGATCGAGTGGTGGGATGAAACTTGCGGAGACATAGTGGATTACCTGGAGAAAAAGAACATCCGCGACAACACGCTCATCATCTATGTCGGCGACAATGGCTGGATTCAGCACCCAGAGAAAAACGGTTACGACATGCGTTCCAAGCAAACGCCTTACGAAGGCGGAGTTCGCCAACCCACCATGTATTCCTGGCCTGACAAACTAAAACCGGCTCACCGTATGGACCTGGTGAACAGCATTGATATTTTTCCGACTGCACTCGCAGCTGCCGGTGCCCGACAACCCAAAATCAAGCTTCCTGGATTAAGTCTATTAGACTCGATGGAGAACGGTTCACCCATTCCACGTGACACCATCTTTGGAGAATCGTTCGCTCACGACATCGCCGACATTGAAAATCCGGAAGCTTCCCTGCTCTTTCGTTGGTGTATCCAAGGTGATTGGAAACTCCTCTTAACCTATGATGGCGAAGTGAACCGCTACCAATCAACTCATCCTCGAGAAGAAAAGCGACCCCAACTCTTTGACTTAAAAAATGACCCAAGCGAAATAACTAACCTGGCTGCGGAAAACCCAAGAGTTGTCGCACGCATGGCGAAAATGATTGAGGACTGGTACCCAGTCAAGGAACGCAAGGTACTCACAAAGTTCAATTGATTGCTGTGAGATGAAAAACTTTGGGATCTTCGTTTCGATTGGTTTACTAATTGGCCTCACTGGTCCGGCTCTTTATGCATCCGGCAAACCCAACGTGGTAATCCTCTTCGCTGACGACTCGGGCTACGCTGACTTCGGTTTCCAGGAAAGTGCGCGAGAAGATTTCAAACACCTGACGCCACACATTGATAGCATCGCAAACGCAGGCGCCAGGTTTACCAACGCTTATGTTACTGGTGCCGTCTG
Organism: Verrucomicrobiota bacterium; assembly: GCA_027622555.1. Classification (NCBI taxonomy): domain Bacteria; kingdom Pseudomonadati; phylum Verrucomicrobiota; species Verrucomicrobiota bacterium. The sequence continues at coordinate 3,810 of JAQBYJ010000102.1, read as the reverse complement.
TTCGCCATCCCGAGCCGGTATGATGACCGGCCGTTACCAGGAGCGATTTGGGCATGAGACGAATTTACCTCCTGGCACTCAGAATGGACTTCCTCTCTCGGAAACCTTCGGAGTCAAGCGACTGCAGAAGATTGGCTATAAGACCGGGCTTATTGGAAAGTGGCATCTCGGCTATCCCGATGCGTTTCACCCGAATAAACGCGGCTACGATGAGTTCTACGGCCTCCTTCAGGGATCCCGTCCTTATTATCCCATGAAGAAAACAACGCGGGACCGAGTGATCCAGGATAACGGCACGCCCACCGAAGAAACCGGTTACGTAACCGATCGACTGGGTGACGCTGCCTGTGAATTTATTAAGGAGAATAAAGATCATCCGTTCTACCTGTTCCTGTCTTTCACCGCGCCTCATGGTCCCTTGGAGCCACGCAAAAGCAGTTACGACGCACAGCGCATCAAGCACATAAAACATGAACACCGCCGCAACTACGCGGGGCTCATCGTGGCTATGGATGACAATGTGGGCAAAGTTCTTAGCACGCTTGAGAATACGGGACTGAACGATAACACCATCGTCATTTTCACCAACGACAATGGAGGACCTGGCGGCAAAGACTCTACGAGCAATTATCCCCTACGTGGCTACAAAGGTGGCCTTTACGAAGGCGGCGTTCGAGTACCCTGGGCAATGGCCTGGCCCGGAATCATCGAGCCTGGTTCTGTCATCGATACTCCGGTGATAACCATGGACATCCTGCCAACTGTATTTGAAGCGGCCGGAGAACGAGTCGATCCGAACTGGGAACTAGATGGAAATAGTCTTTTGCCTCTATTTGGTGCCTCGCAAAATCCATTTCCTGAACGCACACTGCATTGGCGCCGCAGTGGTATCGAGGGTCCGATCTCACTACGCGACGGAGACTGGAAACTTTTGGCACGCAACACTCCCGATGGACAACCCGAACTTTACAATTTGGAAAACGATGTTGGGGAAACAACGAATGTTGCGAAAACGAATCCGAAAGTCCTAAAGCGGCTTCTCGAAAAAATGAATGCTTGGGAGAAGGAATTAGTTACCCCGCTTTGGGGTCCCGGGAGTCCTGGATATAAAGAACCATAGAAAAATGATTGTCCAATTACAAACTCGAGGGACTTATCTTCTGGCGCGGCTGAGTGGATTACTGGTGGCGATTTCATCATCGCTTTCAGCCGCAGATCTAAAAGTCGAACAAATCACACATGGCCCAGAGAACCATTTTTTTGGTTACATAGGCCATGTTCAAAATATTCCCTGGAACGAATCGGAGCGCTACATTCTAGCCATGCGTACTACGTTTCAGGATCACCTGCCCGAAGGCCATGAACCCGCGGATGTCATTTTGATCGATACGCATAACAACCATAAAGTTATCAAGATCGAAGAAACACGTGGCTGGAACCCTCAACAGGGCACCATGTTCTATTGGAATCCATTGAATCCGGACACTCAGTTCTTTTTTAATGATCGCGATCCAAAGACAGGGAAAGTCTTCACCGTCTTGTTTGATATAGAAACGAAGAAACGTGTTCATGAATTTCGTTTTGAGGATCACCCCATCGGCAATGGTGGAGTCATGCAGGAAGGCGGATGGTTCGCCGGCATCAACTATGCACGCATGGCACGACTGCGCGCAGTCACGGGATATAAAGGAGCCTGGGACTGGACCGAGGGTGTTTTACATCCAAAAGACGATGGTATCTTTAAAGTAAATACAGAGACAGGTGATCGTTCCCTGCTGGTTTCGTTTCACAAGATGGCTGAAGTTATTCGTGAAACTGAACCTCACATCGACGAGCTGGCTTTGTTTATCAACCATACTCTATGGAACCGGGAAGGAGACCGACTCTTCTTCTTTGCCCGGGCGGGATGGAGCGGAAACAAAGACTACCCGCGCATCAATGTGCCTTTCGTCATTAACGCGGACGGCACGGGTCTCAAACCTCTGAAGACCTTCTTCGGCGGCCACCCGGAATGGGATTACGGTCACCGCATGATTGGCGCAATTGACGGACGGCAAATCCTTTACGATGTCGATCGCGACCAGGTGATTGGCCAGCTGGGAAACCGGGAAATCTTTCCAGACCCCGAAGGAGACATCAGCCTCTCTCCCCAAGGGGACTGGTTTGTGAACGGACACAAGGAAAAGGAACAGGCCAAAAATTTCTACACCTTTTATCGACGTTCCGACGGAACGCACTTTCGTTCACAGGGCTTTGATATCGGCCCATGGCTATCCGGTGATCTCCGCCAGGATCCCTCACCTACCTGGAACCGCAGCGGTACCCAGATCCTGGTGCCGGGATTGGTCGGTGATGAAGAACCAACCAGGCAGTTGTTTGTGATTTCGCTACCTGGGAACGCCAAGCCATAGCTTGGCTTATTCCTTGCCGGGAGCGCTGAGCCCCAGCACGGCACCTTATTCATTACTGCCGAGCTGGGGCTCGGCGTTCCCAGGAGAAGCACTGGACCATTCCCATTGTTCAGGTGACTTACACAAACCTGCAGCCACCGGATTGTTGTGAATGTATTCAACAACACTCTTCAAATGGCTCTCATTCCTAATAAATCTGTCCCAATACTCCCTCATCCAGAATCGCTTCCCGGGAACGCTGAGCCCCAGCTCGGCATTTCTCTCCATCGCCCATCTCCCGGTAAAAGATTTCCACGATTGCACTATCTTCCCCAGCTTCTCCCGCGGCTCAATCACGACATGCACATGATTCGGCATCACGCACCAGGCAAGGAGGCGGTACCGTTCTCCATCAAATTTTAGCAAGGTGTCCTCAACAACCTTGCCAACCTCCGGATGCTTTAATGCACAACACCCCATTCCAGCGTCGAGCCAACCTTCAATCGTTTTCCTCTTGTACAAATCTCTTTCATCCTCTGCCATAACAACCAGCTGTTCTTCAAGCTGCTCTAATTTTTCTTGAGGCAATGAATCCGCCAGACGAAAGGTGATAGACTGAATCTTCTCCTTACTGTCGAAATGAGGAAGGTACCCACGCGAATACCACCTGGGAACGCTGAGCCCCAGCTCGGCTTCTTCATCATTCTTGCCGAGCTGGGGCTCGGCGTTCCCAGGGAGAGAATTCATCTTATTCAAGCTCCGCTTCCAACAGTTTTAAAAGCGCCTCCACATCGTTCTTAGTTCGCTCATAACGGCCGATTTCGATAGCCGATGTGAATTCGACGTCCTTTATGACCCAGTGAAATTCGGTATCCTTTTTCAAGCGATCGAAATTGATCATAGTTCGAAATCTCCCCTGTTCCACATGTTCGTCCGAAATGGTTAATGATTCAGGCCTTTTGGCTACTTTGAGAGTCTCGATACCTTCATAGAGTTTCAGCCCAGACCGGAGATCCATAAGCATAATTTCAATATTTTCATTTTCCCTACTAACTAGATCCGGGTAACGAAGTTCATACAGGTTGGTGATTGCCTCGCGGAGTTCGTCATTACGAATGAGATCCAGGCCTTTGGTTTTCAACAACTGATAACCGCTACTATTGTGATCAAACCGCGGATAAACCCTCAAATAATTCAAGTAATAACCAAAAGAGTCGTCGAAGGGTAAATCCTGTTCAATAATGTTAAGCAAGTCCTGGCAGGAATTTCTTTTGTCATGAAGAAGATCAAATCCGTGCTCAAAATCTTCAAGGTCCCCTTCAAGATTGGTGTATATCTCTCGCAAAATCTCTAGCTCGACCCTGTTCGAAAAGCCTTCCGGAAGGAAGGTTTTCTTTTTTTTGGTTCGTAGTTCAGGCTT
>JAQBYJ010000101.1 GCA_027622555.1 Verrucomicrobiota bacterium | reverse complement strand
CCTAAGAATGAAAATACCCTATGCTTCTTTAATTGTAGTAATCACTCTGAGCCTGATCGGCTGCTCCCCTAAATCAGAAAATTCCATGGGCGACGAATGGGTCTCTCTATTTAACGGGAAAGACCTCACCGGTTGGGAAACCAAAGTCGAAGGTGCCGCCGAAGTTTGGTCAGTGGTCGATGGCGTTATCGATTGTCAGCCCAAATTGAATCCAAGAGGAGACAAGGCTTTGTGGAGCGTCGACAGCTACAAGGATTTCGAACTGCATGTGGAATGGCGCCTCAAAGAAAAGAAGGGCATCTACAACGTACCGGTCGTTCTACCGGATGGAAGCTACCAGTTGGATGCAGCCGGCAAGCCAGTTACAAATCCTCAACCGGGAGCCGATTCTGGCGTTTATCTCCGTGGAACCAATAAAGCCCAACTCAATATCTGGTGCTGGCCAATCGGCTCAGGCGAAGTCTACGGCTATCGCCACAATCAAGAGGACCCTGTAGTCAGAGCTGGCGTGACTCCCAAAGTGAATGCGGACAATCCTGTCGGGGAATGGAACACCTTCCATATAACGATGAAAGGTGATCGGCTCACCGTCATGCTTAATGGCAAATCCGTGTTGGACAATGCCCAATTGCCCGAAATCCCCGAAGAAGGCCCGATAGCATTGCAACACCACGGAGGTTACGACGAAGAAACGAAGGAATGGAATGGCGCATCCGCTCTTGTTCAATTCCGCAACATTCAGATCAAGCCACTTTAAATTCACAGCCAAGGTGATCCCGAATCCAAAAAAAGCAATTTATCGCGTTGTAGGAGGGGCTTTATGCCCCGATTGCTTCAAGGCCTTGGAATGGATCGGGGCATAAAGCCCCTCCTACAGTTAATACAAATCAGCTTTTAACATAATTCAGCCTTTAATATTTCCCGGAAATCTTGTGTTCAACCGGTGAACTTTACCAATGAAACTTAAACTACTCCTACCCCTCCTGTTACTCTTTCCCTTCGCCTTCCTTTCCGCAGACCATCACCAACCCAACTTTGTCGTTATTTTCTGTGATGATCTCGGCTATGGCGATTTGAGAGCATTCGGAAATCCAACCATCAAAACACCCCACCTGGATCGCATGGCGGAAGAAGGGCAGAAATGGACGCAGTTCTACTCAGCCGACCCTATTTGTACTCCAAGCCGGGCGGGCTTGCTAACTGGTCGCTATCCAATTCGCAATGGCATGACCTCTGCCGCAAGAGGCGTATTGTTTCCCGATTCTTCGGGCGGATTACCTCAGGAAGAAGTAACGATTGCAGAAGTTTTAAAACAGAAAAACTACGCCACCGCCGCAGTCGGGAAATGGCACTTGGGGCATTTACCCCAACATCTGCCAATGACCCAGGGGTTTGATTCCTACTATGGAATCCCCTACTCCAACGATATGGCAAAAATCAAAGGCGCGCCTAACTACCGGGAGCAAGCCGAAGATCCCGACTTTTATCCCGACTACAACGACTTCGATGTTCCCCTTATGGAGAACGAAAAGGAAATCGAAAAACCGGTCGACCAAAATACTATCACAAGGCGCTACGCCGAAAAAGGAGTTGAGTTTATCAAGAAAAACAAGGACCGACCGTTCTTCCTCTATCTGGCTCACACCATGACTCACATTCCACTCTTTGCAGATGAAGCGTTTCGTGGGAAAAGTATCCGTGGTCTGTTTGGAGATACTGTTGAAGAAATCGATTGGACCGTAGGACAGATTCTTAATACCCTGCGCGACCTCGACCTGGATGAAAAAACGATTGTCCTGTTCACCTCCGATAACGGTCCATGGCTTTCATTCAGGACTCATGGCGGCTCAGCCGGACCCTTACGTGCAGGAAAAGGAACCAACTTCGAAGGCGGCCAACGGGTACCAACCATTTTCTGGGCACCAGGAAGATTCCCACCTGACGTTGTCGATCAGATGGGATCGACCATCGACATGATGGCAACGTTCGCGAGTCTCTCCGGAACAAAATCACCGACCGATCGTAAAATGGACAGCTACGATCTGTCACCTGTGTTGCTCGGTACAGGGAAAAGTCCTCGTAAGGAATTCTTCTATTGGAACACCGGCCAATTAGATGCGGTTCGTTCAGGCCCGTGGAAGCTCCACACCGAGCAACGCGAAGCGGTTAACTACGGTAGAAGAATCAAATTGGAGAAACCAGAGCTTTACAACCTGGAGAAAGATATATCAGAGGCCTACGACGTTGCGGATGAGCATCCGAAAATCGTCGCCTCACTGCTCCAAATGCTCGAAAGCCACAAAAAACACACTGCCGATTCATTGCCCGAGCAATTGGGAGCAAAGATTCCGGGATTCCAGTACAGAAGGTGACCGTAATATTCGATGTTTGCTTTGAACTTCTCGAAAATGGGCAGGACTCAATTGCCATTTCGAGGAACAAAGAGACGACACCCACACGAGCCAATTGTCACCAATGCGGATGCTCGATAAACGATTCATGAACAGAGGAGATAAGATTCGGATTCTAATAATCTCCTCCCTGTTCTGTTTACCAGTATGGCTACTCGCTCAAAATCAGGCCAAGGGCTACGAAACACGTGAGCACCAAATTGAGCTAAGCTTCGATACAGAAATAAAGTATCAGTATGTAATTACACTTCCTGCAGACTACGAATCTGATTCGGATCGATTATGGCCAATGATCCTATACCTCCATGGAGGAGGGACACCAAAGATCGATCAGTTAATAGAACGAAATTCGTCATTCAGCGATCTGCCAGCAATTGTCGTTTTACCTTTGTGCCCTCTTTCTCCAGATGGTGCCATCTATTCTAACTGGCACTGGAAGATGTTGGGTGCATTGGTCCGAGAAGTGTGCGAATGGTATCGCATTGATCCGGAAATGCGGTCGGTTATCGGGCACAGCATGGGTGGTTCCGCTGCCTGGGAATTACCATTTCACGAGCAGGATCTGTTTGCAAAATCAGTTGTGCTTTCAGGTTTTTGCGTAATTCTGCGTTTTTCGTAGTTTAAGCATTTTTCTTCGAACTTATTTTAATACCAGCTATTCACGAAGTTCGTGGTGAAGAGTGGGGATATTAAAACGTTGCTTTAAAAACAAAATTCTACCGGAAAGTAGTACAGAAGACACAAAATCAGTCTTGCACAACTATAGCAGCAATATGACTCAAGCAGGTGTGGATATTTTGTGGTCCCAATTATTACCTGTTAAGCCCAAGCCTTTTTCAAAAACCGCACCCAATTCTTCCAGGCGATGTTCTCCCGGTCTTCCTCTGAGTAGCCCCGTGCCTCGAGCATGAGGAAGATTCTTTCTACGTCAGCAATCGTATCCAGATCTTGAGGACTTTGCTCTGTGCCGAAACCTCCATCGAGGTCGGTGCCGATTGCGGAGTGCAATGAGTTCCCAGCTAGCTGACAAACCCGATCCATGTTATCGACCATGTGTTCGAGTTTCGGTTTTAGCTCCTCGACGGTTGATTTCCTTTTGATCCAATCTGGAACCAACATCCATGCGTCGAGAGCGGCCCCGATCACAGCGCCTCGCCCGATAAGCTCTTTCATTTGATCGTCGGTGAATTGACGTTTGTTTGGGACAAGCGCTCGGCAATTTGAATGACTCGCCCAAACATGGCCACCGAAATGGTCCATGGCTTCGCGATAGCTTTCGTCGCAGAGATGCGTAGCATCGAGTATGATATTCAGGCGCTCCATTTCTTTCAGAAGATCCCTACCCTTTTGGCCGATGCCACCTTCGGCGTCCGTTCCCTGTGCGTAGGTGCCGGGACCGTAGTGAGCGGGGCCGATCGCTCTAAGACCCTGTTCGTAGGATCGTTCTACATGATCGAGCGTGATCATAGAGTCGGCACCTTCAAGGCTCAGAACAAAACCAATCGGTGTCGTTGCGGGATCATTTTTCCAAGCAGCTATTTGCGAATCCAATTCTACAGCCGTACGAATCTGCCGCATTTCGCCGGCTTCCTCCATGGCACGGTACCAGGCTAATTGACCTTGTGTTTGCGCCCAGGCTTGTTCGGGCGAATTCCAGCCAGGGAGAGAATTATCCTGATGAACGTAACGCGCAATTTGCGTCGCAACACAAAGACCGACATTTCCTTGCCGCATGGCGTGTAACGATACCGTGTTGTTTCCACGGTCTTTTTTGTCGGACATACCCTCTTCTGATTTTCGGATGGTCGGAACCGGCCAACGATAGTCGCGGTTCCATTCAAGGACATTCATGGAGAGGTCAAGATGGGCGTCGAAGATAAACATAGAGTAGAATTGGATGTTTTAGGAACTTACAATCGCGAGCAAGCTACGCTCCTACAAAAGGTATCCACTTGGAAACCGTAGGAGTTAGCTTGCTGACGATTTTCATTTTAAATATACTTCGGTTTAAAAAATATCATAACCGATGCCTTGCCGCGTTTTTCCACTGTCCTGTCACCCGATCATTCTCGATGACATTGACATGATCGTACAAGGCCACGGTCGGACAAATGTGTTTGGGGATTCCCAGAAAAGCATCGCCTACCTGGATGTCACTCCAGTTATCCACTTTGGCAACAAGATGCTCTTCGCTTTGGCTGACAAATTCACAATCCTCCAAACCTTGAATGTCAACACGGGGATGCGGCATTTCCGCTGCAACCGCTTTGTGACCAAGGTCAAAGCACACTAACCCTTTCGCAGGCTTGCTCACCACTCGAGTTAGAAGAAAGGCCGCGGGCTCAAACGGCATGTCGTCCAGAGTACTTATACTCTTTGCATCCCAAAGTAAAGTAGTGCCTGGACTCAACTCAACGCCTTGCCGTCTCGCGTGAATTGGAAACGAGGGAGATCCTCCAGCAATGACCACAGGTGGAGCATAACCCATGGTAACCAGTTGCCTGACTAAGTCCTCAGCCGAATCATAAGCATCTTCTACCCGTTCGGTTCGAACATCTATGTCTCGGTCGTGAATATGTCCGTCATAGACATGCAATCCGAGCACATCCAAGCGAGGCATTTCATGCAGGAGCCGATACCTGGCGATGGCTTCCATGCCTGGCTGAATTCCCGTGCGATTCATCCCCACATTCAAATCCAGGTAAGCTCCAATTGTAATCGAATGCGCCTCGCAGGCTGTATTAAGTTGATGGATGACCCCGGCATTATCCACAACCACGGAAAACCGTGAATGGGGAAAGGCCTTTGCCATTTCAGCATAACGGCGGATATCCGGCCCAATGGGTTGAATGGCCAGGAGGATGTCGGCCGCTTTTTCTTGGGCCAGCAATTCCGCTTCGGCCAAGGTTGCGCATTTGAACTTTTGGATTCCCACCTCCATCTGCATGCGAACGATCTCGGCTGATTTGTGCGTTTTGATGTGAGGACGCAATCGTGCGGGATCGTCGGCAATCTCAATCATTCGCTGAATATTGCTTCGCACCCTGTCGGGATAAACCAGAAGCGCCGGGGATGAAACGTCAGATACGTCAGGGAAATTTTCGGGGTAAGTTTTCAATATCATTCATACTTACCACAAGAGGTACAAAAATCACAAAGAATTTGTTTCTAAAATCAGAAGGTAGGGCGACCTGGCCGACTGTGTTGGGTCGAAGCTTCAAGCGAAGCCTAAGGGTGCCGATTAAACAAAGTGAAACCCCGGACAGCTCGGCAATCCGTCCCTACCTAAAAAGCGATCAACGAACCACTATTGTAGATAACTACGACTCAACAAGATCGCCGTTTTGATGTGACATGAATAGCAACTTGCACTTAATTCACACTAGCGATGAGTTCCTATCACTTAATACCCCTATCCCGTCGGCGCTTTCATAAAAAAAGGACCGCCCCACGCGTCAGCACGAAGGGAAAGTTCAATTACTGGAAAAAGTATCCGGGCCATTGCAGTTGCGATCCAATACCTGGTGCGAACAGGGCGAGTCCGCCATCGCATGCTTCAAACTGCCAAAAGGCGGATCGAAGTTTTCAGTGTCCTGACCAAAATATATACCAAATATGAATCAATCTACAGTAGATGGTAACAACACCGAGCGTCTAAACAGTTTGGACGCCTATCGAGGAGCGATCATGATATCGCTGATCTCGCACGGCTTCGGATTTCCCGCGTTTGAAGGGCATCTTTTTTTAGGCTTCCTGGCACATCATACAGAACATGTACCGTGGGAAGGGTTTGCTTACTGGGATCTCATTCAGCCCGCGTTCATGTTCATGGTTGGAGTGGCGATGCCCTTTGCTTTTGCCAAACGCGTTTCATTGGGTGATTCGACCAGCAAAATTTATCTCCACGCATTCCGCCGGGCGTTCAACCTGTTTTTAATCGCAGCTATCTTTACCTCCATCAACCGAGGCCAGCCAACCATCACACTGGTGAATGTACTTCCTCAGATCGCGTTTGGATACCTCGCGACTTTGTTAGTGCTGCACAGAAGCTATACTATCCAAGGCGTCACAGCCATCGCGATTCTCATTCTCTACTCAATCGTCTGGATCTTATATCCCGGCAATGGACAAGGAGGCCCCTGGGCGATGGGCTATGACAATATGGGAGGCGACTTTGACCAATGGATACTTAGGAAACACAATCCCGGGTATTGGATGTCGCTCAACGCCATTCCATCCACAGCTCAGATCATAGCCGGGGCCATGTGCGGCAAACTACTTGCCAGTGACCGTCCTCAAAAGGAAATAATCAAGATACTGGGAATTTCCGCGGCAACACTGATGGTGGCAGGTTTTGCTCTCGGTTTTTATATCCCGATCGTAAAGCGGATATTAACCGCCTCATTCGCACTGTATTCCACCGGATGGGCAATTCTCTTGCTACTGGGATTTTACTGGATCATCGACGTAAAAGGGCACAAGTGCTGGTCGTTCTTTCTGATCGTGGTGGGTATGAATTCCATTGCTGCCTATGTTGTATCCCAGCTCTTTCGAGGCTGGATCAACAAATCGATTCTGGTTTTTACGAGTTCACCGGTCGAAAACCTGGGCGCTTACGGCGAAGTGCTACAGGCTCTTCTGGTTCTAGTGGTTCAGTGGTATATTTTCTATTTCTGCTATAAGAAAAAAGTGTTTTTTAAGGTTTAATATCCTGAATTAAGGACAGCAGCTTGGCACAAAAAGATTGCCGTTTTATTGTCACATGATTGGCTGCTTGCTCTTGCACAACACATCGTCGACACATCCCACCATCAGGTGACCAAGTGCCAGCCATCTACACCTCATCACATTAAAGATTACTTAAACCCATGTCCAAAAATACATATAACACAGGCGTCATCGGATACGGATGGGCGGCAACCGCTCACATCAATGCGATCAACGGAACCACCCAGGGAAACGTATGCGCGGTTTATTCATCCAGGGATCTGGATCCGGTTGAATTGAAGGCGGCTCATGGGTCGGACATCAAGCCTTACAAAGACGTGGCTGAGATGCTGGCTAATCCATCCGTCGACACGGTTTCGATAACCTCTTACCCAAACCAACACAAGGAGCAGGCTATAGCCGCAGCCCGTGCCGGAAAGAATCTGATCATCGAAAAACCCCTAGCACTCACACTTGCAGATTGTTACGCCATACAAGAAGCCGTCGACGAAGCGGGGGTGAAAGCCTGCGTTTGTTTTGAAGTGCGATTCATTAGCCAGTTTCAAACCATCAAAAAAATTATTGGAGAGGGATTATTAGGTGAACTGCATTACGCAGAAGTGGATTACTACCACGGGGTGGGCCCCTGGTATGGACAGTACCGCTGGAACACAACCAAAGAAAATGGCGGTAGCAGTTTATTGTCTGCCGGATGTCACGCGCTGGATGCCTTGTTAATGTGCATGAATGACGAGGTTGTCAGTGTCACCTCCATGAACGCACAATCCAGTCACGAAATCTTTTCGAAATACGAGTATCCTACCACCACCGTAACGCTCGTCCAATTTAAGAGCGGCAAGGTCGGGAAAGTGGCTTCGGTAATTGATTGCTTCCAACCCTACTACTTTCATACCCACTTGGTCGGAAGCGAAGGTAGCCTCCTGGATAATAAAATTTACTCCAACAAGCTTCATCTAAGAGATAAGGCTTGGGCGGAACTGCCGATGGCGTTGGCGGATTCGGGGGATGTCGCCGACCACCCTTACCAGGACCAGTTTCAAGCATTCTTTGATGCAGTGGATAAAGGAGAGGACATGCCACTTACTTCTCTGAACGAATCCATTAAAACGTTTGAAGTGATCTTTGCAGCCGACAAGTCGGCGACAGAAGGAAGGGCGGTAACCTTGGAAGAAATTCGCAAGTAGTCGTGGCCGATAACAAATCAGCCTTAGCGGTCTTCGCCCACCCGGACGATATAGAATTCGTCGCGGCCGGGACTCTGCTCCTGTTGAAGGAAAAGGGCTGGGACATTCACTACTTCAATTTGTCGGGCGGGGATCTCGGAAGTCTGGAACACAAGCGCGAGGAGACGCGCGCCATTCGAACACAAGAAGGGAGGGACGCGGCCAAGATCCTGGGAGCCACTTTCCATGATCCGGGTTCAAATGACCTGCAAATTCTCTACGATCTGGAAACGATCAAGAAAATTGGGGCCGTAATTCGCAAAGCCAATCCAAGTATTATTCTCACGCATGCACTCAGTGACTATATGTATGATCATGAGAACACGGCGCGTCTCGTCGTATCAGCAGCGTTCGTCAAAGGCATGACGAATTACGAAACATTGCCTCTCCAACCGGCTGTTTCTACTGATGTAACCATCTACCATGCAATGCCTCATGGTCTGCAGACACCAATGCGGCAAAGAGTCCGCGCCGGTCAATATGTGGATACATCAACTGTGCATTCTAAAAAGCGTGAAGCACTTGCAGCTCACAAAAGCCAAAAGGATTTCCTCGATATTACTCAAGGCATGGATTCTTACTTGGCAACGATGGACGAGCTCTCCAAAGAAGTAGGTACGCTGTCTGGACAATTCGCATTTGCAGAAGGCTGGCGCAGACATCTGCACCTGGGTTTTAGTGGTGTGGAGCAAGATCCACTGGCAGAAGTTCTTGGCGATCTCTGTTTGATCGACGACATTTACGAAGCATCTCTTCGAAACCCCACCTAGTGGAAGACAGCGAATAAAAAAACCGTCATCCACCTTGATAAACTCAGGGCGGAAAGCTAACGCCTACAATGGACGAATCGGACACTATTTTGTAGAAGTAAATTTGTTCGCGACTTTACATTACATTGCCAAGCTGGGGCTTGGCGTTGCCAGGGAAGATCGCGAATAAATTTGTTCTTACACAGTGATTCTAAACCCTCAAGTTAGGCGATAATGAAACAACAGACATCAATCAGCCATACCCAACGCTTTCCGTGGATTTAGATCCACGAGTTTTTCAATCTCTGAATCACTCAGGTCAAGGTGGTCCTTCAGATTGAGTCGGAGACGAGACATCGTTAAGGTCGAACCTGACAAGTTTGGGGAACCCGGTCGACGGGCAATACCCATCTCATCGACTTCGACTATCGCCCCGGATAAATCATAGACCCCAGGCCCGAGGCGAGCTGCCGTTATGGCATCCGTAACCATGAAGGCTCGATTGATACCCACAAAATCTAGGTAGTTTCTTAACGCGAAAAAGTCTATGTGAAAACCATCAGGAATGAACCCGACCCACAAATGCTCCCTCAATGATAAAATGCGTTGGATGATATTGTCATGACGAGGAAGGACAGTCGGACAACCGTTTCCCAAATGGGTGGCCATAGTGAGACCACTGTCGATGGAACCGTGAAGCTGATCGAGGCTGGCATTCGTATGACCCGCAGATACCACGATGTTTTGTTCAGCCAAAAAGCGGGTCGTTTGATGATACGGATCCATCTCCGGTGCCAAGGTCACGATCCGAGTCAATCCACCAGCCGCTTCCAAAAGGCGTTTGGTGTCGTCGACGTTCGCCAGCTTAACAGCCTCTGCGGGATGAGCACCAATAAACCCTGGAGCGGGATTTAGAAAAGGTCCTTCGATGTGGATACCCGCGATTATCTTTTTAGCCAAGGGATCCTGCTCCCTGAGATGAACGAGATTGGCTAGTTTAACCCGCAGTTTTTCGAGGGAATCGGTGATGACTGTCGCCAAGATACAATCACCGCCATCAGCCTCCAAAGCTAAACAAGCCGAGTTGAGCTGCTCAGCGGTTAAATCCATGGAACAGAAATCTGTTCCAGCATAACCATTCACCTGAAGGTCAAAGTGCTTCACAACAAAGAGGCCGCCGCAGTATCCAGGAAAAAATGGCAATCAGGATGCGTTTGAAGAATCGAAGCCGGCACATCCGGAGTGACGGGGCCTTGAAGCGCATTTTTCACAGCTTGGGCTTTTCGTTCATCCGGAACTGTGCAAATAATCGTTTTGCTCTTGAGGATTTGTTGGATCGACATCGAAATCGCCTGCTTGGGTACGGATTCAAAATCGGGAAACCAACCTTCGCCGAGTTGTTGTTTGCGACAGTCGTCATCAAGATCAACCACAAGATACGGCACAGTTGTTTCGAAATCGGCAGGTGGATCATTAAAGGCCAGGTGCCCATTTTCTCCAATCCCGACAAACGCGACATCGATAGTCGTTTGCGAAATGAGGTCCCCCACGCGATTGCACTCCGCCCGTGCGTCGCCTTCACCGTTTAGAAAGTGAAAGGTTTTCATGGGCAATGAAACCTTGCTGACAAAGCGCTCCCAAAGATATTTGCGAAACGAAGCACCATGCCGGATGGGCATACCAATATACTCATCGAGATGAAACCCGATAATCGACGGCCAATCCAGGTCCTGAACCCGAAAGCTCTCCAATAATTCAAACTGCGATGCTCCGGTAGCGACAATTATGGAAGCGGATCCTTTTTCGCTCAACACTGTTTTCAACCGACTAGCACCGGCTGCAGCTGCGGCAGATCCCATTTCTTTTTTTGAATCAAATATTTGCGTGTTCATTTCGAAATAATGGGAAGTGCTAATTGCTCAAGGCGCTTTGCGTAGTCGACCCACACGCGGCGTGCTTCTCCAGAATTGTCTATATCCTGACCAGCGTGAACAGCCGCCATGATGTGTGGCTCAATCGACAACCACCCGTCGTATCCCGTCGCCTCCAGGTCCTTTAGAATTCGTTCCTGAAGATCATCCTCATCTACATGACAGGCAACATAAACCTCAGCATCCGGACCCGGTTTGGCCGCTTTGATGTGGACATGATCAATATGGGTACGACAGGCCAGATAGTAATCCCAGGTCACAGCAGTGTTGTTATCATGCAGGCTGTTGTTGCCGGTATCAAAAATGAGTTTGAACGCCGGGCTGTCGACTGCCTCAACCAGCTCGAGAAATCCCTCAGCTGTTTCGCCATAACCGGCACAATTTTCATGGCCGAGAATAACACCCTCCCCTTCCGCGATAACGGAGAGCTCCTTAATTCGTCGAACCGCCTCCTTCTTCCAATCGACGCGACTCAGTGGATCGTCACTCGAATTCGGATACGACATAATTCTTAAAAACTTGCATCCCGCCTCTCGCATACGCGGGGCCACTCGCTTCAATTCGTCCAGGTCCAACTGAAAATCAGTTCGGATCGCGCGAGCCCAATTTCCAATTTGCCCCCCAAATCCCACAACAGAGATTCCGTTCTCCTGGAGAAGATCAAAGGACTGTTTCCATTCATCATCCGTCTGATCGCAGACATTCTTTCCATCGATTAATCGAAGCTCGACAGCTGACCAGCCGACTTCCTGTAAGGTAGAAATCTGAGCGGGAAGAGATTTTTCTGCTTCGTCGGTAAATCCGGTAAATTTAAAGGGCATTGTTTTGATTAAGTATAAATGGCTGACTTCATCAACTGCATTTAAGCAATTCCGAATCGAATAGTTGTAATGTAGGAGCAAACTTGTTCGCGACACGTGTATCCAAGGTTTTCAGGTCGCGAACAAGTTTGCTCCTACATTTTCAATAACGATAAAAAAGCCAGAATGTATCTTGCATCATTCTTACTCCATACTTGTCCTTAATCAATCAATGAAAAATATTCCATTATCTTTGGTCTTCCTAGTACTAACCTGGATTTGCCCACTCTCAAGCGCAGACGACCGCCCGAGTTTCTTGATCATGATGCTCGATGATGCCGGCTGGTCGGACTTGAGTGTTTATGGAAGCAGGATTCAAACTCCCAACATGGACCAGTTGGCAGCGGAGGGCATGCGATTCACCGACTGCCAGGCAGCAGCACCTAACTGCTCACCCTCCCGTATAGGCATGCTTACCGGTCGTAGCCCCATCCGTGCGGGCATTTTCAATTACCTCGACCCAGGAACTCCGATGCATCTTCAAGCCCAGGAAGTTACCATTGCCAATCTACTCCGTGACGCAGGCTACGCGACCGGGCACTTTGGGAAATGGCATGTAAGCGATTTGAATTCCGATCAAGCTCAACCGCCAGACCACGGGTTTGACTACTCCTTGGGTACCGACAACAACGCAGAGCCCAGCCACCTCAATCCGGTTAACTTTGTTCGAAACGGTGTCGAAGTGGGACCCATGAAAGGATACTCCTGCGACATCGTCGCAGACGAGGCCATTGGCTGGCTTAAGGACCACTCCGAGAAAAAGAACGACCAACCATTTTTTGCCTGTGTTTGGTTTCACGAACCTCATCAGAAGATTGCATCGCCTCCTAAGCTGGTAGCCGATTATGAGAAACTTTACCCGGAAATTAAGAAAAAAGAGGCAGAATACCTGGCCAACGTGGCCAACGCAGATCAAGCGGTTGGGCGAATTCTCGAAACGTTAGATCAACTGGATATGGATGAGAACACCGTTATTTTTCTCACATCAGATAACGGAGGTCTCAATGATTTTTCAAACAAAGGACTTCGCGGGCAAAAGTCATTGATGTGGGAAGGTGGTCACCGCGAACCGGGCATCTTCCGTTGGCCAGCCAAGATAAAAGCGGGTACCGTTTCAAACGAAACTATTGGATTCGTCGACGTATTGCCTACCTTTTGCGATATCGCGGAGGTCGCGCTGCCCGAGAATAGGCACATCGATGGCATGAGTATTCGGAATCACTTGACCACCGGAAAGTCATTTACCCGTGAACAACCGCTTTTCTGGTTTTTCTACCGGGTAAACCCTTCGATGGCATTCCGCATGGGTGACTGGTTGCTCACGGCGAATACAACCGACAGTCATCGTAAGAAAACGCATTGGCTTTCTTCTGAAGACATACCTCTTATCAAGTCGAGCGAGCTGATGGACTTTGAGTTGTTCAACCTTAAGTCCGACCTCGCCCAGACCACCAATGTCATTGAGCAGAACCAGAACCAGTTTAAGGAAATGAAAGCCCTCATGATTCGCTACCACAAAGATATCGTCACCGAAGGCGAGCACTGGGATATCCCTGCGGATTATAAAAAGTAACACAGGCATAGTCCCGTGCTACTTTTTACTCATTCAAATATCCCAACCTTCGGTTTACATTCGAACGTTCCTCCTTACGCCAATCGGCGGGAAAAATCTCCGGGTCGATATCGAATTTGAAGCCGCTCAGATCCTTAAGTAGAATCACGGTGTTCAGCGTAAGATCGGCTTCTACTTCGTTGTTTGCATGGGCAAGGACTTCGATGATGACAGGAGCCGGAACTTCTTCCTTAAGAAGCCCAAGGAATTCAGCGGCGCGAACACGCACAAGATTCTCGGTATCTTGTGCGGCAATAGATTTCGCCTTCTCTACAAAACCTTTTGCCTCCTCCATAAACGAACTGCAAACAATAAGCCCCCAATAGCGAGCCCATGGATCTGTCGAATTTAACGCATCCTCAATTTTTCCCTCTGCTTTATTAAATTCCAGGAGACTCAAATCTGCAATATCGACAAGTCCGGCAATTCTTTCGCTGTTTTTGCGGCCAAATTCCACAGGGTTGTCAAATGCTTCATCAAACAAAACGCTTTCCGGAAACATACTGAGGTCGTTAATGGACTTCACCCTGGTGCTAAGTCGCTCGCGCATACTTTGCAGCACCACCGCATAGGCAGGATCATCGGCAAGGTTGTTTACTTCATGCGGATCGGCCTCCACATCGAATAACTGTTCCGCTGGACGTGGCTCGAAAAATTGGCGTTGGAATTCGTTGAGTTTGCCGGCTTGATAAAGCTCCCACCATTCCTGATATGCCAGCATGCGGTAGCGATACTGGTTCCACAGCCCATCAAAATTAAATGGCTGGTAGTTTCGTTGATAGGTATATTTACCTTTGCGAAGCGTCCGAACAGGATCGTATTTTTCATCCATCCGGTCAGCGTATCCGAAGGCTTCGTCGCGCTTATTCACTTCATCGCGATCGACTCCTTTTCCAAGAAAAGGAACACCATCCATATGAGGTGGTACTGCGATGCCAGCCAAATTGAGCAGCGTTGGAGCAAAATCGACGAAGCTGACAAATCCATTGATCCGGGAGCCAAGGTCGGCATCAACCAAGTGTTCCCAGTTTTTGGGTACGTAAACGACCAAAGGAACGTGAAGTCCGCTTTCGTAAGCATATCCTTTTCCACGAGGCATTACCCCGCCGTGGTCGCCGTAATAAAAAATGAACGTATCATCCAACACGCCATCTTCCTCCAACATATCGATATACTCGCCATGGTAATCGTCCACTTTTTCGTGGTTATCCAAATAGCGAGCGTGCGTATAACGGAAGGTAGGCGTATCCGGGAAATACGGGAAGAGCGTCACGGAGTCGGACGAAGTATCGTTTTCCAAAGTGGCCATTTCTTCAGCCGAAAAATGAAGACTGCTCTCGTGAGTCAGAGTAGTATTTTGCACATGGAAAAACGGTTGTCCGGATTTCCGGTTTCGCCAGGTTGCTTTTGCAGAAGACTCGTCCCAGCCGTCTTTATCGATGACGTTGTAGTCTTCTTTCGAATTGTTGGTCGTGTAATAACCGGCTTGTCGTAAATACCAGGGATACATACGGCCCCCGTCCGGCATGGGAACCATTTTGGATCGACGGTGAAATTGCGTTCCAATGCGGGGTCCATAAGCTCCGGTCAACAAGGTAGTTCGTGCTACCGAGCAAACCGGAGCGTTAGAAAAAGCGTGATCGAAAACCAACCCGTGTGCAGCCAGTTTTTCAATATTGGGCATGGATGCACCGGTTTCATGGTATAGTTTTACGTAATGCACCGAATTATCCTCGGACGTCAGCCAAACGATATTGGGCCTATCTGCTCCTGACAAAACAAGCACTGGAACAAATGCGAAAAAGCCAAGTATTCGAAGAGTAATAGTCATAGTCTATAGGGTTCTCAGGTGATAAAGTTTCTTAAGCTTAGACTGCATAATCGCCATACTTTACTCACGGTTTCAAGGTGGCAACATGTTTGATTTAATTTGAAGCTTTTAAGCTGAGTTCAAACTCTTAGCGTCCTCTCAAGAATGAGAAAAAAAATTACCCTGATAGGAGCCGGTTCGGTCGTATTTGCCAAGAAACTGGTGGGCGACATCCTCCAATTTCCCGAACTCTCAGAGTGTGAGATCTGCCTGATGGATATAAATCCACAGCGATTGAAAATTGCAGAAGCGATGACCCTAAAATCGGTCGAGACGCTCAAGGTTGGAGCCAATGTGACTGCAACAACCAACCGCACGGAGGCCATTCGTGGAGCACATTATGTGATTTGCACTATCCAGGTTGGCGGATACGAACCATCTACCGTTGTTGATTTTGAAATCCCGGCAAAATACGGATTGCAGCAAACCATTGGTGACACCCTCGGAGTGGGCGGCGTATTCCGCGCATTGAGAACCATACCGCACATTTTGGATATTTCTAAGGATATTGCAGATGTCGCTCACCCGGATTGTTTGTTCCTGAACTACAGCAATCCCATGGCTATGAATTGCTGGGCATTGGACCGAGTAACCGGAATTCCTCACGTAGGCCTTTGCCATTCAGTTCAGCATACATCAAAAGCATTGGCCGATTACACCGGCCTAGATTACAACGACGTCACCTATAAAGTA
This sequence comes from Verrucomicrobiota bacterium, assembly GCA_027622555.1. Lineage (NCBI taxonomy): Bacteria > Pseudomonadati > Verrucomicrobiota > Verrucomicrobiota bacterium. The sequence goes on along the minus strand of JAQBYJ010000101.1, from coordinate 3,609 downwards.
GCAGGCATTAATCACATGGCTTTCTTCTTGGAGTATCGTTACCGCGGCCAAGATGCTTATCCACTGCTGTTCAAAGCGCTCGAAGATCCTGCGGTTACCGTTCAAGACAAAGTGCGCTTTGAAATGATGCGTCGGCTCGGATATTTTGTCACTGAATCCAGCGAGCACCAAAGCGAGTATGTTCCCTACTTCATTCATCATGGAGAAAAGGTTATCGACGAATTTCTAATTCCCATCGACGAGTATCGGCGCCGTTGTGAAGCCATCATTGCTACATGGCAGCAGGAGGAAAAAGACCTTCTTGGCGAAGGAACCGGCAAAGCATTCGAGGTTGCACCGCAATCACATGAGTACGGTTCTTTTATCATTCATGCTCGAGAGGCGAACGACCCGATCGTCATTTACGGAAATGTCCCCAACCGAGATTTGATTACAAACCTTCCCGATGGTTGCTGCGTGGAAGTTCCCGTGTTGGTCGATTCCAATGGACTGCAACCAACTCATATTGGAAAGCTACCACCCCAACTGGCTGCAATTTGCCGCACGAATGTAAATGTGCAGGACCTCACCGTCGAAGCTGCTCTGACGAAAAAGCGGGAGCACGTTTACCAAGCTATGATGATGGACCCTCACACTTCAGCCACGCTCACTTTGGATAATATCTGGTCCATGTGTGACGAGATGATTGATGCGCATCAGAAAGACGGGTACATGGGCGAATTCGCACCAGTGATCAAAAACACCGGACGCGCTTACAAAGGAACAGGCGACCGAACCATTGCCAGATTGGAAGCAGGGGAAGTGTTTTCATTCGAAGCCGGGGCCAAAAATGAGCTGGAGTTGCTTGTTGAGAATCCAGGCGACCAGGAATTAACCGGACGTATTGAAATCCATTCCTCCAACAAAAATGCTCAAGTCGAAGGTATAAACATTTCGATTGGAGCGAATGCCTCTAAGTCCTACTCCGTGGCCGTTCATTTAAGCGCCGCTATCGATGAGCCATTAGACTTCACCCTGGAATCCAGTTTGGAATCGATTCTATCAAGAGGCGTTCAAGTAAGACCAAGAACCGAGTTGGAAACCAACGAATCCGGACAGTCGAAAATCCAGCTTCAACTCTCGGGAGAAGTTGCTGCGACGGGTACCGTATCACGAAACAACACTGATTTACTTTTGGATATTACAGTCAATGATTCGGATATTCATCCGGCCAAAAGCAGTGTAATCGGAGTCATGGCTGGATCGGCAATTGAAGTCAGAATTACCGCAAATGATCACGCGCAGGTTCATACCGTAAACTTGATACCTGGAAAGCGCGGAGAAGAATCCACCGCCGCATTATTCAACACCTTGGATAAACCGATCGGCCCAGGAAGCATTTCCCAAACCACGAGCGCGATGGATTATCGAATCGTGTCAAGCATACCATTAGCCGAATTTGGCTTGGACGCTAATACGGAATCAGCTCTCATCGAAATCCGGGTCGTCCTCAGCACCCTCGGAGACGCTCATTCGGGAGGAGCCACCTGCCTCAGCGGACAGCCTGGCAGAAAAAGCAGCCTGCCCTATTTCCAAAGAATAGTATTTAAGGAAATGGTGTTGCCGTAAAGGGCAACTATGAACACCCACTATTCCATCGAGGGGCATGTGTACGATGATTGAATAGTCTCGGCTATTCATCAAAACCAATCAGGTAGACTGGAATTATTTCCGCCATTTTATTCAATCCGCTGGACAGATTTAGTTAGTGCGCTACATATTGTTCTCGCTCCAAAACAAACCGCCCTGGTTTACCTGTGAAAAATAAAACATCACCGCTTATCCTGGCGGCTTTATTTGCTAACGCATTCCTTCCCTTCGCCTCTTTGGCACAGGTTCAGTTTGTGTTTAATTATACCGATTCCCCAAATGTGGGCTTCAATCACCCTACTTTTGGTACCACAAGAAAAGCAGCACTTGAACTGGCAGGGCAAAATTATGCCACCGCATTGTCTAGTTATAATGCGACAATTAATATCGATGTTGATAGCAATGCATTTGGAAGTACTTTGATGTCAGCTGGCTCTTTTTTTGCCAACCCAATGACTCCCGGATTTGGCACAGATGAAGTGATTCTTACAAAAATCCAGACAGGAGTAGATCTCGATGGTAGCTTTGCGGACGGAATATTGTCAGTGAACTTTAGCAAATCATGGGAATATGATTTTAACACCACTCCTACCGGCGGAGAATTCGATTGGTATTCAACTGCATACCATGAGTTTTCACATATGATTGGCTTTGCCAGTGCTATTGTTACTGACGGCTCAGGGCTCAACGCACAGGACCTATTTGGCACCGTAGGCGCCAACAATGGCTCATGGTCAGCCTTCGATGCTTTTCTTACAGACTCGGCTGGCAATTCCGTATTTTCAGCCGTTGGATCTGATTTGAATGAATCCGCATACGAGTCCTTACTTGTAGGTGGAGCAAGCCCGTCAAATGGACTTTTTTTTAATACTTCAGGTTCAGGATTGGTAGGTTTGTATTCGCCGACAACCATCCAACCAGGAAGCAGTGGTTCACACCTCGATGATCAAAATCCCGCATTAAACGGTTCTCTGATGGAAGCAACAACTGCATCTGGTCCATCCATCCGAACATTTTCTACCATAGAACTAAATATCCTTCAGGACATAGGATATGCGAGCATTCAACAAATCGACGTTGTTCCGGAGCCGAAACACGCGGTTCTGTTATTTGGTGCAGTCGCATTAATAGGAGTGGTTATCGTAAGTCGAAAGCGAAAATCTGAAACCAGTTGAATTTTAAAAAAAGATATTCACCACCACTAACAATGGTATTCATTCTTCTGATGCTAATCATTGGTTGTGTGGCCGATCAATCTGAACAATTAAGTGCTAAAGGGAGAGTTTTAATAGAGCTGAATTATCTCGGTGGGGCGATTGAAGATGAAATGAATCCTCAGCTTGAAATTCTGGAGAATGGAATCGCAAGGATTCGAGAATCAGGTATAGTAAGAGTATTGAGACTCCCCGAGTCCGAGGCAAAAAGACTTTACGAATTTGCGTTGGAAAACGGTTTCCTGGAATTAAATACAGATACATTGACGGAACATACCCGTACCTTGATTCTGAAAAAGGGTGGTCCTATTCTAAATATCAAGGATGCGAGTTCCGCCGAAGTTCGGGTCTGGAACGGTGAGGTTTATCACACAGTTTCATTTCATGCTCCAAGACAGTTCCTTAGCCTTGCCGGGGAAAATCCAGAATTGGAGGTCTTTGTTGCACTCCTGACCAAATTGGAGGCAATTTTCAGTTTAGGCACTAAAAACTGATAGAGAGTAATATAGAAGTCGGCGGAGATTAAGCGAAACATCCAATTGTACAAGATAAGAGCTATAAAAATGCCTACACTTCTGGGCAACCCATGCAACGGGGTCGATTCCGGCGAATTTTTTGGAATTGTTACAGAAAAATCCAGCTTCGTCATTGTTGATCGGTCATTCTGTCAGAATTCAGGGGAGGCAGAGGGACACCCACGGTATAATTATTTAGAGCGTATAATGCGTATGGTTACAGGGATTGATAAATAAACTTGCCCTCGGGG
>JAQBYJ010000100.1 GCA_027622555.1 Verrucomicrobiota bacterium | reverse complement strand
TATCCCATTCCAAATGCTCGTCAATCACCGTGCCAAATAAAAATACCGTGGAGGGACACCAGAAGATTTGACTTTTCTGACGATGTCTGGGTACAAAAGGGCTGCATCAGATATTGTAGGTTTTTCACTCATGAAAAATCATTAATTCTATCTTTTTATGGTTCCAATTTAGTCTCATTCACCTACCCCTCAGCCCGAAACTTCGATAGTGGAAGGGATCCCCTCAGAAGTTGCTGCTAAGCTTAAGAGAGTTTTAGAAAACACCACCTCGGTCAGCGAAAGTCGAATTCACCCAAGTAATATTCAGTTAATTGCTAGAAAAATCAATAAATCAGTATCTGCGGACATGATCCGCCCCAATCTAAACTTCCAAACTTGTATAATATGAGTAAGCCTGCCAGTCGCGATTCAGTGAATTCCATTTCTTCAACCAGCACTAAACCTCGCTACCCTGGGATTCGGGTTACCTGCAACGGGAACTTTCTGGTTACAGAACATGTAGAGGTACGGATCACAGAAGGAGGTGTATTTTATCCGATCACTCCTTCAACCGAGGGGGGCGAAATCTACCAGGAATCGTTTGCGAAAGGTGACCTCAATGTCTGGGGGCAACAGAAAATCGCGGTTGAGACCGAAGGAGAGCACGCCGCTCAAGGAGGTGCCACGGCTTACGCAGTTCAAGGTCGACGCACTGTAAATTTCACTTCCGGGCAAGGAATTGTTTATGCGATGGAGCAATATTATCACGCGCCCGGCAAACTATCGACCATGGTGCTGCAGGTAGGTGCCCGCGCTCTGACAAAACACGCGCTCAATGTTCATTGCGGTCACGATGATATTTACGCCGCTCTCGACACGGGGTGGACGATGTTGATGGCTAAAGATGCACAGCAAGCTGCCGATCAGGGAATCATCCTGCGCAAAGTGAATGAGTTGTCGCTTAATCCCGGCATGAATATTCAAGATGGCATGCTCACAACACATTCGGAGCGTTTGTATCTCGCTCCTGAGGCTGAATTTCTCCGTGAGTATCTGGGTGCACCCGATGAAATGATTGAGAGCCCAACTCCGGCCCAGCTTGAGCTGTTTGGCCCTATGCGCCGCCGAGTGCCAAGCATGATGGACCTCAAAAACCCTTTGCTCCTCGGTCCTGTTCAGAACCAGGAACACCACATGAACGGCGTTGTTGCACGCCGCAATAATTTCAACGAGCCTATTTTAGGGATGCTTAAAGAAGCATTCGCTGAGTTTGGTCAATTAACAGGTCGTCATTACGGATTCATCACGGAATACAAAACCGAGGATGCTGACACCGTATTCGTTTCGCTTGGCTGTGCAGCAGATAACATAGAGGCTGCGTGTGATTACCTGCGCGAACAGCGTAATGCCAAAGTTGGTTCGATCCATATCAATGTCATTCGCCCTTTCCCCGAGGCTGCGGTCATCAAGGCCCTACGCGGTAAGAAACACATTATTGTTATAGAGCGTACCGATGAGGGATTGTCTGGCGATAACCCCCTTGCCCGAGACATTCGAGTAGCACTTGGAAAAGCCAATGAAGTCACCAAATTCGGTGGCGTATTACCTGCCCTCACTCCCGAGGAAACCCCGCGCCTATTCCGGGGTGCCTATGGAATAGGTTCACGCGATTTCCGTCCCGAGCACACCCTCGGTGCTTACGAGTTTACCACAGGACGAACTGTTCGTACTGACGGTCGTAGCGCAGCCGACGGTGAGACGTTTTTTGTACTCGGAGTCGATCATCCCTATGCCGTTATAAGTAAAGATACACCTGCCCTGCTTCCCGAGAACGCCATTGCAGTACGCTTTCACTCGATCGGTGGTTGGGGAATGATAACAACCGGAAAGAATCTGGGTTCGATCATAGGTGATTTCGGCCAATTCATTTCTGAACAAGATCCCACCTATGATGAGGACGGCTCGCTCGTGGACAAACTCTTTGTCATGGCGAATCCGAAATACGGATCCGAAAAGAAAGGTGCGCCCACCAATTATTACCTCACCGTAGCACCTTCGGAAATCAAGGTAAACTGTGAGCTGAACCATGTTGATGTCGTCCTGTGTTGCGACCCGAAAGCATTTACACATACCAACCCATTGGCAGGACTGAAAAAAGGCGGCTCACTGGTTTGGGAATCCGGTGAGTCACCGGATGTCGCTTGGCAGCGTGTGCCAGCAAAATACCGTCAGTGGATCCAGGATAACAAAATCCGTATTTTCATTCTACCTGGCTTCGACATCGCTCGAAAGGCAACAGATCAGATAGAACTTCAGCTGCGTATGCAGGGAAATTCATTCCTAGGTGCCTTTTTCCGCGTCTCACCTTTTCTCAAAACGTTCGGAATTTCAGAAGATCAATTCCAAAACGTCGTCCACAAGCAATACGTCAAAAAATTCGGTCGCTTCGGCGACGCCGTCGTCACGTCCAACATGACAGTGATGAATGAGGGGTTCTCCCGGGTAGTCGAAATCAAATACGGCGAAACGGACGATGATGATCGTTCCTCAATGCGCAACCCCTTGCTCGCCCCTATCGGTGATCATCAATTTCCACCGACAGCCGGATGCAGTACGAGCGGCTGTGGCAGCATTCCAATGCCCGCCGCACAAAAGCCTCGGGCGCCATTCCAAACCATTTCCAAATTCGACTCAGAATTCCGAGCCGGTCTGGAATACCATCAGCCAGCTGGAGCATTTGCCTCTGTAGGGGTCATGGGCGCAGGTACGGGAGCCACACAATCCAAGTATGTGGCACGTCGTGAAACTCCAGTCTACATTGCGGAGAACTGCACGCAATGTATGGAATGTATTACGGCATGCCCGGATACAGCTCTACCCAACACCGCACAGGATGTTTCCACCGTTCTTAAGACCGCCGTTAACAACTATGTCACTGACCGCGAAGAACGTTTGAAATTCGGCACAGAAATTGTCGGACTTGAGGCGCGAGCCCGTGAAAAAATGGTAGTGTCAGTCAAAGAGAAAAGCAATGTACCCTTCAAGGACATCATTCGAGATGAGGTCAATGCACTCTCAACCATTTCAGACAAAGCCAAAACTGAATTAGTCAACATCATCGGCAAGCTTCCAATTTCCTACAGCAATGTCCCAGCTATCTTCCGCTCTCTTGAGAATAAGAATCCTGGTAGTGGAGGCATCTTTTCAATTTTCGTATCCGACCTCTGCAAAGGTTGTGGCGAGTGCGTGCAAGTGTGCGGAGACCACGATGCGTTGCGTATGACACGTGAGACCGAGGAGCTAAATGCAGAACTAGCCACGGCACAGGTGTTCTCACGTTTGTTGCCAGATACGCCGCAGAAATTCCTTGGACTCTATGACGACGATGACGCCGCCAACTCACGCCAGGCAGCGTTGCGCAATCACCTCATGGTTCGACGCAATTACGAGGCTCTTGTCTCGGGCGATGGCGCCTGCGCAGGTTGTGGGGAAAAAAGTATTCTCCGCTCGGCGGCTTCAGTGACTGAGGCCTACATGCGGCCGCTGTATCACAAAAAAGCGGATCGTCTTCGGGCGAAAGCTGCGCGTCTCACCGAAGAGGGAGCACAAAAACTAGCTGCGCTCAAAGAGAGAAGCGAAACCGAATACGCGCTGTACCGTAAATCCTTTATTCATATTGTAATGGGTCTCGGTGGCGAGAATGAAGAAGATACCGCCAAACGTATTGGCGATTACGAGGCCAAACATGGAAGTATTTCAGACGAAGAAATCATCAATGGTTTGAAAGCGGTATTAGAGCAAAATGCTTTCAATCACAAAGAACTGCAATCCGTGGATGGTGGCAGAGCAAACGGGATGTCTGTCATGATGATGGGAGCGAGCACAGGATGTAACACCGTTTACGGCTCTACTCCCCCATCGAACCCACACCCTTATCCGTGGATGAATTCACTTTTCCAGGATGGTGCCACCATCTCATGGCTCATGGCTGAGTCAGTCATTGTAGATCATGCGCGCCGTTCCGTTTCCCCGGAACGTTTGACGGACGCCCTCCTCGACCGTACGGAAAACGTTTCCAGCGACGAAGAGTATTTCACTCTCACACGCCTGGACGACGCGCTCATGACTGAGCAGGAAATTCGCGAACTGCCAAAGGTCTGGGTAGTAGGCGGCGATGGTGCTCTTGGTGACATAGGCTTCCAAAACGTTTCAAAAGTTGTCCTTCAAAATCGTCCAAACGTGAAGATTCTCATGCTCGACACGCAGGTCTACTCCAACACTGGAGGGCAAAATTCCGACTCGTCAACAATGCTCGGCGGCTACGACATGAATCAGTTCGGTGCTGCATCTCAGGGCAAACTGATCGAGAAGAAAAATGTTTCAGAAGCATTCACCAGCGGCCACGGCTCGCCTTACGTAGCGCAAGTCTCAATGGCCAACTCAGCGAAACTCTACAAATCGATGCTCGATGGGCTGGAGTATCGTGGTACAGCTTTCTTCCAGGCTTACACAACTTGCCAACCTGAACATGGTGTCGCCGACAACATGAGCGCCGATCAAGCCAAAATGATTCGCGATGCCCGCGGAATGCCCGAGTTCGTATTCAATCCACGCAATGGTGAAACCGCACAGGAAGCTTTTGATCTTAAAGGGAACCCAAGCCTCGATCGCGACTGGTGGCGCACAAAATACTCAACCACCGGTGAAGAGTATAGTTTTGGCGTCGGTCATTGGGCCATAACCGAAGCTCGCTTTCGTAAGCATGTGAATCGGATCAAAGAAGAAGACGCTGCCAAACTTACCCTTATGGATGACCAATTGTACTTTATCACTCAAGACGATGTGATCCACCGCCGTTTCTTCGATCCAACGCATCGTAGCTACGTGGAAAACTTGGGTTGCTACATCCAGGCCGAGGAACACGGGAAAATGAACTTCTATGCCGTGTCTCGTCAAATGGTTCTCTTCGCGGTCGAACGACGGAAAGCCTGGCGGATGCTCCAAAGCAAAGCCGGCGTGATCAACAAGGATTATTTGGCCCAGAAGTCTTTTCTGGCGAAACTGGATAAAGGTGAGATCGATTTGGCCGACGCCCGGTCGCGCGTGCAGGAAATTATGGCCGAAGAGTTGGCGGCAATTAGTTAAACAAGAACGGCACTTTATTCAGCGCTATGGTCGGGCAACTTTCCGATCAGGCTAGGTTATGCACGTCCAATCCGGTCACCCGAGAGAAGCATAGTTTCACTCGTGGATTGAAACAGGATAAATCATTCTCATTTGGAGAATGGACCCGGGGCTCAAACAAGAGCTGTTCGAGGACAATAAAAACTTGTAATCCAGCTCCTTCAGACTATTCTGTATTATATGAATGCAGTAACTACTAATTGGTTTGAGAAATGGGATTCACCAGTTGGCATTTTTCGCCCAGTGAACTTTGCAACAGTATTCCTCCTCTCAGCAATTTTGACCCTATTCATCGATCTGTCAGGACAGGAGATATATTCACCTGCGGCAAACGCAAATTATCCAAGGGAAGTTTACTGGGGGGACACTCACCTGCATACCAATTTGTCTGTCGATGCGCATGGTATGGGGAATAAAACGCTTACGCCCGATGATGCCTATCGGTTTGCAAAAGGTGAGGCGGTGAAGGGGCACAACGGTCAATTGGTCCGCCTTCAACGTCCTCTTGACTTTCTGGTCGTAGCCGACCACGCCGTAAATATCGGCATTATGCCGCGTATCCGAAATTCGGACCCTCAGGTTCTTAAAACTGAAATAGGTAAGCAGTGGCATGAATTAATGTTTAAACATCCCATGCTAACTGAGGAGGCGCTCACGAGTGAAGGCCCCGAAGTTCGCGCCAAAATGATGAAGGATATGTGGTATGTGAACGAAGGCATTGCTTCCTATTTTTGGGGTGCCTGGTCTACAGGTTATCTAGGCGATAGGGATATCCTGTCTTCTGTATGGGCGGAAGTATGCGCCAATGCCGAACGACACAATGACCCGGGCAACTTTACGGCCTTTATCGGCTATGAGTGGACGCCATCATCAAGGCATCCCAAGTCTCCCAATTTTCACCGCAACCTGATTTTCGAAGGAGGAGCCAAGGAAGCCCTGCAAGTGTTGCCGTTCTCTATGCAGGACAGCAACAATGTCGAAGATTTGTGGGCATACATGGATGGCTTTGAGGAGAAAACAGGTGGCCGGGTATTAGCCATTCCTCACAATGGAAACCTGAGTGCCGGTCGAATGTTCCGACCCGTTGATTACGACGACAAGCCCATCACCACCGACTACGCGAAAACTCGCGCACGCTGGGAACCCCTTTACGAAGTGACTCAATACAAAGGAGACGCGGAGGCCCATCCCATCCTGTCACCTGATGACGAATTCGCTGACTACGAGACCTGGCATAGACATGGATTCTTCGGCGATCTGCCTCCCGATTTTAAGGAACAGAAGAAATATGAATATGGACGTTCCGCCTTGAAGGAAGGCTTGGAGCAACAAGTCAAGCTCGGGGTTAATCCGTTTAAGTTCGGGATGATCGGAAGCACCGATGCGCACACCTCTCTCTCAACCGCAACAGAGGATAATTTCTGGGGGAAGACTTCACTCAATGAACCGAGTCCCCATCGAGCCGCTAACAGCTGGCAATATGCTGCCTCCGGAATGGCCGCCGTCTGGGCGGAGGAAAATACCCGGAGTTCCATCTTTGCTGCTATGAAACGCAAGGAAACCTACGCCACCACAGGCCCCCGGATGTCGGTCCGATTTTTCGGTGGTTGGGACTTCGACTCCACCGATGCCCATAGTAAGGACTTTGTCGATCTCGGCTACCGTAAAGGCGTGCCCATGGGTGGTGACTTAACGACAGCCCCCCGAGGCAAGGTACCTGAGTTTTTAATACGCGCGGTAAAAGATCCCGATGGGGCCAATCTTGATCGTGTTCAGGTGATCAAAGGTTGGCGTGATAAAAATGGAGAGCTTCACGAAAAGGTTTACGAAGCAGCACTTTCCGACGGACGAGAAATAAACTCCAAAGGTAAAGCACCGCAAGTGGGCAGCACAGTGGATGTTGCAGATGCCAGTTACACCAACTCCATCGGTTCTCCAGAGTTGGCTACTGTTTGGAAGGATCCGGAGTTTGATCCAGCGGAACTGGCATTTTACTACGCCAGAGTCATTGAGATTCCAACGCCACGGTGGACGGCCTATGACGCCAAATTTTTCGGTATTGAACTTCCCAAGGAAGCTCCAACGGTTACCCAAGAAAGAGCCTATACTTCTCCTATTTGGTATACCCCCTAGTCCATCGGGACGACCTTTGACCATAGGCCTGATTCTAAGATATAACATATCAATTCCAGGTAGTGCATAATCAGCTGCTCCTTCGTATCCTCAAGGAACCCCTTCTCCACTTTCTGGTGATTGGACTGATCCTTTTCGGAATTTTAAATTCAATTGAGAAAGACAAGGCCAAGCTGGCCGCAAACCACATTGAGGTTAGTAAAGAAGCACTGACACGCTACCTGGAGTTTCGTGCCAAAATCATTCAGCCCGAAGCCTTCGCGGAAAAACTCGACCGATTGTCCAAAGATGAACTCCAAGCCCTCATCGATAATTTTGTACGAGAAGAAGTGCTCTTTCGTGAAGCACGTACCTTGGGTTTGGATAAAGATGACTTTGGAGCACGTCAGCGCTTGATCCAACAACTGGAGTTTATCAACCAGGGTATTGTTTCTTCAATTATTCAGCTTTCAGAAAACGATCTACGCACATTTCTGGAGTTCAACCAAGCCCGATACATTGAACCGACCAGGATCACCTTTACCCATGTCTTTTTCAATACTCAACAAGAAGGGTCGGAAAAGGCATTCGAAAAAGCTCAGGAGCTGCTGTCGAAATTGAATGCAACGCCTCCAGTTCCATTTGAAAAAGCACCGGCCTTTGGAGATCGCTTTCTCTTTCACCAAAATTATGTGGGAAAAGATTCCGCCGAAATCAAAAGTCACTTTGGAGCAGAAATGCAAATGCAGCTCTTTGATCTCAATCCTAACGAAACGGAATGGAGAGGACCGTTTAATTCGAACTATGGCAGCCATCTCGTTTTGCTTACGAAGAAGGACGAAGACAGTTTGCCCGCTTTCGAAGACCTAAAAACTCGATTGGAAGAAGATGCGTTTCAATACCGAATGGAAGAGGAGCTGCGTAAGATAGAAAAGACAGTGGTGGATAACTATTCTATTCAGTTGGATGATGAATTGGAGGAACGCCTGCTTAAGTAGAGTTCGCATGAGGTGGATTAAATACGGTCTAGTTGCGATTAGTGGGGCGTTGGGGTTTCTTAACGAAGCTTTCGGGGACGACAATCGACCTGTCTACATTGAGATCTTAGAATTGGAGCAAGGACATTACCAGGTGGGCTTGCGACTTCCACCATCCATTCCGGACTTCAATCAGCCTGAACTTATCGTTTCCGGCACCTGTAGTGACTCTCCACTTATCGGGCACAGCTCTGAGTTTGATCTCACGTCGAAAGTGGGCATGAACTTCCGATTATGGAAGTGTGATGAGGGATTAAGTGGAAAAACACTAAAGATCCAATACCCGCTGGCTCCACCTGCTCTGCCGACGGTTCTGAGGGTAAGCCTTTTATCAGGCCATACAAATACTCAGGTATTCCCACCTGGAGAAAATCAATTTCAATTTCCTGATGCTGAAACCAAATCGAACGTAGCTAAGGATTATCTGCGATTGGGCGTCCATCACATCTGGGCCGGAACCGATCATTTACTTTTTGTCCTTTGCCTTATTTTTATAGCTGGCAGTTTTCGCCGTATTCTTGCGACCATTACCGGATTTACGTTGGCCCACTCTGTTACTCTGGTTCTTTCAGCGACGAAAGTAGTTATTCTGGCTGTCCCGCCTATCGAAGCTCTGATCGCACTGAGCGTTGTATTTCTGGCGGTGGAAGTATACAAGGGACGGCGGGAAAACCTGACCTGGCGTTTTCCTTTCCTCATATCCATCGCCTTTGGCTTATTACACGGCCTGGGCTTTGCCGCCGCTCTCAATCAGGTCGGTCTGCCTGGCCAGGAGCTGCTTACAGGTTTGCTCTTCTTCAATGTGGGCGTCGAAGTTGGCCAGGTGTTGTTTGTTATTCCGATCGTGGCGGTTTTGTTCCTAATAAAAAAAGTAGCCCACTCCTTTGGAAAAACCGGAATCGAACAGAAGTTGCCACGGGTGATCGGTTACGCGGCAGGTTGTGTAGCAACCCTTTGGTTTTTTGAACGGGTCTTTTAGGGCTAGCGGAACAGGTATCTCATCGAAAAAACTCATTTCCAAACTGCAAGCGGCAGACCAAGGATGGTCTAGCCCTACCCCTCGAAATATAAAGGTTGGGCTACTGCGTCCTCGCAGTGCCGATTCAGCGACGGACGTTCACCTCTGAAGAAACAGACAAAAATACAGAAAGAAGATTAAGAGTTGTTAAGAAGGAGGACGAGGAAGAGGAGGATTTAAACTTACCTTGCTCGTTTCACGGCTTCACGCGCAGTCCAACGCAGGAAGTGCTGGATCGATTTCAGATCGTGATCAGTGAACTCGGCATAGGCTGGCATACCACGTGCGATTTTTGAACCTTGCCGAACGACGTCTTCGAACAGTTGGTCATTGAGCGGTATGGGCGATGCCCTCAGATCAGGTGCCATGCCTCCAGCTACCGCGTATCCGTTTCCGTGGCACACTTGGCAAATACCAAAAAGTCTACGGCCTCGATCAATCAAACTCATCTCAGGTTCAAAATCCGGAAGGTCAATCGGAGTTGGATAATAAGGTGGAGGCTGTCTGGGGATTTTCCCGGCACCTTCTAATGAAAACGTAATAAGTTGACGGGTGTGAATTCCATAGCTCCACCCGAGGGAAGCGCCGCCGGCATCCCCTGATGAACTTCCGCCCCAGCCTACCAGCAATGCGATGTATTGTCGTCCGTTAATGCGATAAGTGATCGGTGGTGCGGATATGCCAAGCCCAAGATCCACGTCCCAAAGTATTTTTCCGGACTTGGCATTGTAAGCCAGGAAATGTCCGTCAGGCCGACCCTGAAACACGAGATTCCCGGCAGTCGTTAACGTCCCGGGGCTGGCTGTATGATATTGAGGAATGCTCCAAACCGATTCCTGTTTAACCGGATCCCACGCCTGCAGGGAAGCAGGGTAATTTTTCCCCGTTGAAAAGGTGTAATCAAATGTTCTGACTCCAGGACCAGAATAAAAAGGGACCGAATTCCAGCCTTTGAGATCGATACCTTTGTCAGAATAGGTGATTCCCAAATGTATGGTTGGAAGATAGACCAGGCCGGTGATTGGATTGAAGGACATCGCGTGCCAACTATGCGCGCCAGCTGGTGTAGGCATTACTTTCGCGGTATTGTCTGGATATCTCGCCTCAGGTATTTCAACCGGGCGACCTGTCTTCATGTCGACATGCGAAGCCCAGTTCATTTCAGAAAACGGTTCCGCAGAGATGAGTTTTCCTGTGGTTCGGTCGATCACATAAAAGAACCCATTTTTTGGCGCATGAAGGAGGGCTTTGATCGCCTTTCCTTCAATCGTAAGATCAGCGAGCATGATATCCATGTTGGAGTTGAAGTCCCAAGTTTCGCCAGGCGTTGTTTGGTAATGCCATTTGTAATCTCCGGTATCGGGATCCAGAGCCACAATGGATGATAGAAAAAGATTATCGCCTCCCCCGGGACTGCGAATTTTCTGATTCCAGGGCGAACCATTGCCGGTGCCTATGTAGAGGGTTTCCAACTCAGCATCGTAAGTAAAACCATGCCAGACATTGCCTCCACCACCGTGTTTCCACCATTCACCAGTCCAGGTCTTGGCGGCCATTTCCATGGCTTCGTTTTCAAAGCCATCGGCAGGATTCCCTGGGACTACGAAAAACTTCCAAGCTTCCTCGCCCGTGTCCGCATCGTAAGCAGCGACAAATCCACGAGTTGGACCATTGTCTGCGCCACCGTTGCCAATTACGACTTTGCCCTTAAATGCTTTGGGAGCACCGGTAATATAAAGCGGTTCATCCAGTCCAAACGTGCGCGTGCTCCATACGAGCTTGCCGTATTTGGCATCGATCGCAACAAGCCGTCCATCCCAGGTAGCGGCGAACACTTTACCTTCATAGAAGGATAATCCGCGGTTATGAAACCAACCAATTTTTCTTTTTAACCCAATTGTTTTACCCGATTCCGGATCGTATTCCCAAAGGAGTTTACCGGTGACGGCATCTACCGCCCGAACGACATTCACCTGACCTACAAAATATAAGACGCCGTCGACCACGAGCGGGGTCGAAACCAATTGCGAATCCAGAGGCAGATCCAAATGCCAATCGACCTTGAGTTCGCCTACATTGTTATCATTAATTTGCGTCAGCGGACTGAACCGTTGCTCACTATGTGTACGTCCATAAGCCAGCCATTCGGAGGTATTGCTGTCGTCGGTGATCGCGGCGTCATTCACCACACGATCCGCGCCTGCCATCCGAAAAGGCATCAGAAAGACAAATGCCAACAACAGAAAAATTATAGACAACAGTGAAAGTTTTTTCTGCAAAGCCACGATAGGTCGGAACGAGGAACGCTATTTCAAGTGCGTATTAAACCAATCAACCGCGAGTTGCTGAGCTTCCAGGCGTTTTTCGTTATAGATACCGTAATGCTTAATCCCAGGAATGATCACCAATTTCTTTACGCCGGTTGCACGCGTATGGGCCAGAATCCCATGCTCTCTATTATCGAACAGTTCTTCATTCTCAGCCAGAATGAAAAGCTTGGCGACATGCTCGGTACGACCGATGTCCTCAATGGGCGCATAACGCATCAATTTCTCAAGGATAGGAACACCGGTAAGGGTACCCCATTTTACACCCGGTTCCGGGTAATCAAGTTTGCCTCGTGTGCGAGCCGCACCTTCTTTGAAAACCATCGGGCCCACCTCAGGATGTGTTAGGGACCAGCGGGCATCCAGAGAACCGACCTGACTGACGATAACTTTAACTCGAGGATCCCGTGCAGCCACATAGACAACATGCCCCCCTGAGAAGGAAGAACCCCACAATCCGATACGGTCCTCGTCGCATTGTGGCTCACTCGCGGCCCAGTGAATAGCATTTAGAAGATCGGTAGTCTGATCAATAGGATCAACCACCTCCCGCACCTCTTTAACCTCTGCCATCATTTTTCCGTCTTTTGCTTTTGGCATATCACCTACCAAAACTAATCTCGAATCGCTGTTTCCCCAGCCACGATAATCGAAGACGACCACATAAAACCCGGCCTGTGCAAATACGATCGCATCACGACGAAGACCCTTCGCCGTACCACCCCAACCGTGGCACATGATAATCGTCGGCAGCTTTTCATTATCCTTACCTTTTGGTGAAAACAATTCCGCAGCCATACGCGTGCCTTCGCTCATAATATTGTCCGTCCGAAATGTAACGTCTTCAGGAACATCAAAATCCTGCGCGCAAAGCATGCCCAAGCCAGGGCAGATAAAAGAAGCGGCTAAAACAACAACGAGAAAACCACGATTGTTTGAGAACGGCCCAAGGCCTAAATTGAAAGAAATCATCATTCGGAAGTGGATAGAGTGAAGACCGAGATATTTACCCTTCATACGATTTGAAAGCAAGAGAAAGTCTCAGCCTTGATTATTCTGTTCTAATTCGTTACACACCGTACCAATCAATACAAACACCTTGGACAATTCATAAATGTAACTCTTGAAAAAGTTCATAATTTCAAGAATCCTTTGCACCAGCTCTTATGCATAGATTCAAATCAATCCGGCACCTCGCGTTTGCCATACTCCTGGCAAGCCCAATGGTCAGCTTGCTAATCGCCACCGGGCAGACAATAAAAAGCGATCAAGCCGAAATAGCAGCGAAGACCGTCCGTGGCCCTGAGCGTTGGGAAGATACGATCAAGAAATTCGAGGAGACGGATGCGAGGACACCTCCTCCGAAAGGGGCGGTACTGCTCATCGGCGGATCAAACGCTCGCCGCTGGACCGATGTAGGTGACTATTTTCCGCAACACAGGCTC
The DNA here is from genome assembly GCA_027622555.1 of Verrucomicrobiota bacterium. NCBI lineage: Bacteria > Pseudomonadati > Verrucomicrobiota > Verrucomicrobiota bacterium. The sequence goes on along the minus strand of JAQBYJ010000100.1, from coordinate 6,604 downwards.
ATAAATCGAGGTTTCGGCGGCGGACGCCTGACAGACATTTTGCACTATGCCGATCGCATCGTGCTGCCCTATGCACCAAAGACCATCCTGCTCAATGCTGGCGGCAACGACCTCAGCTCAGGAAAGTCGCCCGAACAAGTCCGCGACGCCGCTCGTGCTTTTAGTGCCAAAATCCACGCTACCTTACCCGACACGCGCATCTACCATATCGGGCTGCCTCAGGTGTTACGTGCAAGCAACTCACCGGAAATGCTTGCCGTTATCCGTGAGATGAACGGACTACTCGCCGAGCTCGCACAAACGGAAGAGAATTTTGAATACATTGATTTGTTCGAAGCCTTTCTTGATGACAAGGGCAAGTCCCGACCTGAGCTTTTTGTCCAAGACGGTACGCACTTCAACCCAGCGGGGTACACAGTGGTGGCCGAACAACTAAGTGGAAAATTCTGAGATAAATTCAGACTCCAACTTTATTGTTCTTCCGAGTTACAAAACGATATTACCCAACAGAAATCCCCTACCAGCGATCCATGATATCCCATCTTAGTTTCTTTATGAAAACACACTTCAGGTTCTTAAAACCTTCAGCGATTATTTTGACCTTAAGTCTGTTCGGAGCAGCCAGCTTTGCCGAATCGCCTCCTTTGAATATTTTACTGTTCACGGCGGACGATTTGCATCGAGACTCTCTGGGTTGCTATGGCTCGACGGTAGAAGACATCTCTCCGAACCTTGATCGATTTGCGAACAACGGAATCCGCTTCACCAACGCGCATGTCAATACCGCCATTTGCGAGCCCAGTCGGAAAATACTAGCGAGTGGGTTGTATGGGTTTAATAGTGGTTCGATGGGGTTCTTGCCGGTTCGCGATGAGATCGTTACGGTTCAAGAAACCTTGGGTGCGGCCGGCTATATGACGGGAGTAATTGGGAAGCTGGTACACTCGACCCCCAAGTATTCCTACCAATGGGATTACGCCTTCGACCGGAAGGATATGGGCGATGGACGAAACCCGACCATTTATTACGAGCGCACAGCCGCATTTCTCAAACAATGCAAAGAGGCGGGAAAACCTTTCTACTTCATGGCGAATTCCGAAGATCCACATTTGCCTTGGTATGATCCTGAAATTGGAGCGATAAGGGGCGCAGAACATCCTTCACGCATTTATGCACCAGAAGAAGTGACGGTTCCTTCGCACCTGCCAGACGTTCCCGGAATTCGTGTCCCGCTGTCGCACTACTATAATTCTACCAAAAGAATGGACGATACTTTTGGGAAAGTCATGCAAGCTTTGGACGAATCCGGGATGCGTGAAAACACCCTCATTGTTTTTTTATCAGACAATGGCATGGCCACACCGTTTGCCAAGTGTAACACCTACCTTGCCAGCACGCTGACCCCATTGCTCGTTCAATGGCCGGGAGTCGTTAAAGCAGGTTCTCAAAATGATAGCCTGGTCGCAGGCGTTGATTTTTTCCCAACTGTATTGGACGCATTGGGAATGAAATCGTTGAAGAAGTCGGATGGGCGATCGCTTCTCGCAGTCTTAAAAGGCCAGGCAAACGATGCGGGTCGCGACTATGTCTACACGCAGGTCGATTCCAAGGTGGACCTGGCGGCAATCCCCATGCGCTGTATTCAGAATAAGAAATATGGATACATCTATAATATGTGGGTCCGGGATGGATATTACTACCGGAACAACAATGAAGTAGCAGTCATGAGAACGATGGAGGCAGCGGCCGCTACTGATCCCGCTGTGTTAGCGCGCGTCCAAATGTACCGCTATCGAACATTGGAGGAACTCTACGATTTGGACAACGATCCTGGCTGTCTAACGAATCTTGCCGAGTCGCCGAAATACAAAGATCAATTGGCAACGATGCGCAAAGCTATGGAGAACCGAATGAAGTCTAGCGGCGATCCGCTTCTGAAAGCTTATCGAAACAAAACCAATTCGAAGATTGTCGCGGAAGAATTCAACCGAATCTATCCCACCCATAATCCCGTCATCAATAGGGCTCCCTGGGAGAAATTTTGATTTCAATACCATCTGTGTTTTGTTAAGCCGATACCGGAAAGATACGTTTGATTCTGTATTTTCTGGAGAGCAAAAAGTAACTTGTTTCTGTTCTCGCAAGGCTCTTTAATTATCTACCTCACGCACTAGCGACTGGAGACACCTATGATTTTTTTAAAACGACTAGCACTGACCTTTACCTGGATTACCTTTGCTCTCACCACTCTTGGAGCAGACTCATCTCAAAACTGGCCTGCATTCCGCGGACTCGGAGCAACTGGCGTAATCGAGGGTTACCCTCTACCCTCGAACTGGAACGCGGATCCTGAAGCCAAAAAGCCGGAAGGCGTCCTCTGGCGTGCACCGATACCAGGACTTGGACACTCTAGTCCCGTTGTATGGGGCGACCGTATCTTTGTATGCACCGCGATCCCGGAAGGTGAAGAAGCTGCCCTTGTTCTAGGACCTGGTGGAGCGCCAACGGCAGCAGATGATTCCCGGAATCATCGCTGGGTCATTTTTTGTTTTGATAAATCCACCGGGAAGAAACTTTGGAATAAAACGGCATACCAGGGGCTGCCTCGCACCACCCGCCACGTTAAGGCTACTCAAGCCAACACAACCCTAAGCGTAGATGGTGAGAACCTCGTCGCCTTCTTCGGATCCGAAGGACTTTACTGTTACGATCTCGATGGAAATCTCAAATGGAGCCGTGACCTTGGCGTCATCAACATCAGCAAGTACAGCATCGGCTGGGGCTATGCCAGTTCACCTGCCATTCATAAAAACCACATCGTTCTAACCTGCGACGACCCTTCGAATCCTTTCCTCGTAACGCTCCGTCTTTCCGACGGCAAGGAACTTTGGCGAGTCTCGCGCAAGGACATTTCAGAACGCAGTTGGGGAACGCCGCTGATTCACGAAGGACCAGATACCACTCAAGTCGTCATCAACGGCTGGCCGTGGATAATATCCTACGATCTCAATACCGGTGAAGAGCTATGGAAGATTCATGATGGTGGAGACAATCCTATCCCAACACCCTTCGTCGCCAACGATTGGATTTACATCACCAGTGCTCACGGCGGAAAATCTCCCATCTACGTAGTTCGTCCTGAAGCCCGTGGCGACATTACACCTACCAAGGATGGTCCAACCAGCGATGCCATGGTTTGGAGTACTTTAAAAGGCGGTTCCTACATGTCCACGCCAGTTGTCTACGGAGACTATATCTATCTGGGCTCATCGAGTATCATCCGCTGCTTTAACGCCATAACCGGAGAAGAACTTTACGTCGAGAAACTGCCTCCTCCTGCCTCTATCATTGCTTCGCTCGTAGCCTCTGACGGTAAAATTTTCTGTGCCTCCGAAAACGGATTCGTCCACGTCCTGGCCCCCGGACCTGAATTCAAAGTACTCGCGAACAACCCAATGGGCGAACCTTGTTTGGCAACTCCGGCCATTTCCCAAGGTGTACTTTTCTTTCGAACCACTCAGAGTTTGGTGGCCATCAAATAAGAAGTGTTTCTAGTAACTGAACATTGGATGAAAAATTTGTCCCTATGAAAAAGAATCCATTATTACGTCTCCAATTTCTGACTCTTGCACCGAGTTTGGTTGTTGCCTTGTTAACAGGGGCCGCAACACCAACCGCACAAGCCGCGACGAGCTCGCCGAACTTCGTGTTTATTTTGACTGACGACCAAGGGTGGCCTGCCACCTCAGTGCAAATGCACCCGTCGCGAAAAGACTCTAGGAGCGACTTTTTCCAGACGCCCAACCTCGAGCGTTTTGCGAGCCAGGCCATGCGCTTCAGCCAGGGTTATGCCCCGGCAGCGCTGTGCAGCCCGACTCGCCGTAGTCTGCAGCTAGGACAGATGCCTGTGCGCCAGGGCGACGAAGTTTATGGGGAAAAGTATCCGGTGGGAAATACTCACCTGACAATTCCGCGGTTACTAAAATCAGTGGACTCCCGCTATGTGGCGGCGCATTTCGGGAAGTGGGATCACCGCACGGACATTGCGCCGGAACATTTCGGCTACGATGAAAGCGACGGCAATATGGGAAATCAACCCGGCAGCATTACTTCCGACTTCGATAACAAGGAGAAGTGGAGCAAATATACCGTTACGGAAGATCCCAAACGAATTTTCAGCCTGACCGATCGATCACTCGATTTCATGATGCGCAGTGTAAAAGATAAGAACCCGTTTTACCTCCAAATTTCTCATTGGGCGGTGCATGTGACCATGCAGACACGCCGCGAGTCCCTCGAAAAATACCAGCAATTGCCTAAAGGCGAAAAACACAATGTGCCTGCCTTTGGAGGAATGACCGAGGACCTCGATGTCGGAGTCGGGAAGATTCTGGACATGATCGACGAGTTGGGAATCGCCGATTCAACCTATGTTATTTACATGGCTGACAACGGCGCGGCCGGGTGGATTCCACCTGACACTTCTCGCAATCTTGCCAATCCCACGACTTACGAAATCCCAAGCCGTAACGCTCCATTACGCGGCGGCAAGTGGGTAACGTTTGAGGGTGGAATCCGTGTGCCATTTATTGTGCGCGGTCCAGGTGTAACGCCCAATTCATTTTGCAATGTTCCGGTTGTCGGTTGGGATATTTTACCGACGATTGCCGACATAGTGGGATACAAAAAGCCCATGCCCAACGACATTGATGGAGGTAGTTTCCGTGCCCTGCTCGAAAACGAAGGACAGGGAACCGTCCAGCGGCCCAATCCGGGGCTCGTGTTTCATCGCTACACCGACGGTTATCCACACACGTCCATCCGCGTTGGCGATTACAAACTGGTAAAATTCTGGACCGAAGAAAAACAGCTGCTTTTCAACTTGAAGGAAGACCTCGGTGAAACAAAAGACTTGGCGAAAACCCAACCGGGAAAAGCAAATGAACTACACAAGCAACTTATGGACTATCTTGAATCAGTTGATTCGGACGTGTTAACACTCTATAAATGACGGTACAAAAATAAATCTCACAGTTTGATTTTTCACGCCTACCTATCTGAAAAGAAATTGTGCCCACGCCAAATAAGCATCTGCTCACTCGGTTGGAATGCGGAATCCTATCCCAACGCCAGCTGTTGCAAGGAATCGTGTTCACCCTCGGTATGCTGGTGATACAGCCTATCGTAAGATCTGCGGAGCCGAACAATGAAACTCATCGGGCAACCCGCTTCGAATCCCAAGAAAAAACAATACCAAACGAAAAAGTGACTTACCCCAAAGATGTGCTGCCTCACGGAATACGTTCCAGGTTTGTGAACCACGTCAACGGCCTGAATATGCACATTCTGGAAGCTGGCTTCGAAGGAGAAAATCGACCGTGCGTGTTACTGCTTCATGGGTTTCCCGAACTGGCTTACAGCTGGAGAAAGGTGATGCTGCCTCTTGCCGAAGCGGGATACCATGTGGTCGCACCCGACCAACGTGGCTACGGCCGTACGACTGGTTGGGATCCTGATTACGACGGCGATCTAGACTCATACAGGCGACTCAACGTAGTCAGGGATGCGCTTGGGTTGATTTCAGCCCTTGGTTACCGTTCGGTTGCCGCAGTGGTTGGCCATGATTTTGGTTCTCCCATCGCTGCGTGGTGCGCGGTCTCGCGACCGGATGTATTTCGTTCCGTCGTTTTGATGAGCGCCCCTTTTAGCGGTACCCCCTCGCTGCCATTTGATACAACCAACAATCAACAAACAGTGATCGATCAAACAAGGGCATCCAAGTTGTCTGACGATTTGGCTGCGCTTCCAAGTCCACGGAAACATTACCAGGAGTATTACAAGACGCGTGAGGCAAATGATGATATGCGAAACGCTCCTCAAGGGATCCATGCATTTTTACGTGGTTACTACCATTTCAAGAGTGCTGACTGGGAAGGCAACAAACCGTTCACTCTCAAGGCCCGGACTGCAGACCGAATGTCCAGGATGCCCAGGTATTACATCATGGACTTGGACAAGGGCATGGCAGAAACCGTGAACAGTGAAATGCCAACAGCGGCAGAGATCTCCGCCTGCAAATGGTTACCGGAGGAAGAATTGCGGATTTACAGTGAGGAATTTGAGCGAACGGGTTTCCAGGGTGGACTTCAATGGTACCGATCAGGAGGTGTCGGTTCAGCTGAGATTGAGCTGTTCGCCGGCCGGACAATCGATCAGCCATCCCTCTTCATCGCGGGAGCCAACGATTGGGGATCCTACCAAAGCCCCGGCGCACTCGAACAAATGCAGAACAGCGCATGCACAAATATGCAAGGGGTCCACCTGGTGGCTGCCGGACACTGGGTGCAGCAAGAGCAACCAGAGGCGGTGAGCAAACTGCTTATCGAATTCCTGCAACGGAACCGTCGCCAATAAAAGGGTTACCAAGACTGGAACTAGCAGCCATTTTACTAAAAACAGTCCCTGTTGATGTGAGATAAGTAGGGCTGGCGCCAAGCGAGCCTGCGTGAAATTGGAGCTTTAGGGCCTACCGAAGACGAAAGCGCAGCGAATAACAATCAACCAACCATTATTGCCACAGAATCAATTTAATCCGCATGCTCAA
>JAQBYJ010000099.1 GCA_027622555.1 Verrucomicrobiota bacterium | reverse complement strand
CCATGACTCAAACATGGCGCAATCTCAGAAGCCTGTCTATACGAAACTTTATGTGTTACATGGTGCTAGAAGTGGCGTTGTTCGACGACATCATGTTCCTCCGCCACCCTATCAGGCACAACTAACAAAGGCCGCTGAATTTGCGGGTATCTCCAAGCGGGTGACCAGTCATGTCCTTCGTCACTCCTTCGCAACGCATTTGCTGGAGGCCGGAATGGATATCAGGACTGTTCAAGAATTGCTAGGCCACAGTCATCTGGATACAACGATGATCTACACTCACGTCATGGTAAAGCCGGGAATTGGAGTGCCGAGTCCGTTGGATGCGCTTGGCTAGGTTTTCCTGCGAAAGATGAAACGTACCCTTACGTTTACTCGCAGTGCGGTGACTGAAAGGTAACATTCTCTACCGGATGATTACGGCAGGTAATAGAAGTAGCCGGAGAGGGTGAGCGATCAATTATTCATTGATTGGCCCTTTTGGTCTTCAAGAACTGACCAGTGATCCAGTCTGTTGAACTTTACGTTTCCGGCAGTGTCTTATTCTTAATCTGATTGAGAATGAGATCGATGTATTCGGCTACGGGGTACGGGCCTTCCTTGCTTTTGGCCACGCGGGAGCGGGCGGTCACCGTTTTTTCTTCTGCTTCCTTTCCGCCGATTACTCCGACGAAAGGTACCTTGTCCATTTCTGCGCGTCGGATTTTTGCTCCGAGTTTTTCTGACATGGCGTCGATCTTTACCCGGACTTTTTTGGCTTTGAGTTGTGCTTCCACTTCTTGAGTGAAAGGCAGGACCGCGTCGTTAATGGGTAACAGGCGAACTTGTTCGGGTGCCAACCAGGTTGGGAAGTTTCCAGCAAAGTGTTCAATCAATACTCCGCAAAACCGTTCCATGGAACCAAAGGGCGCACGGTGAACCATTACCGGACGGTGCGGCTTATTATCAGCTCCGATGTAGCTTAAGTTAAAGCGTTCCGGCAGATTGTAATCCACTTGAACCGTTCCCAACTGCCACTCACGTCCAATCACGTCGCGTACGACGAAGTCGATTTTGGGACCATAGAAGGCGGCTTCTCCGGGCTCCTCTGAGAAGGGCACACCGAGTGTTGCGGCAACCTCACGTAGAGCTGTTTCAGCCTTTTCCCAATTCTCTGGTGATCCTACATATTTCGTAGAATCCGGATCGCGAAGACTTACGCGAACGCGATAATCCTCCATGCCGAGCACATTGAAAACCGTCTTTACCAAATCAAGACAACCTTGGATTTCATCTTTTACTTGTTCATCGGTACAAAAGATATGGGCGTCATCCTGAGTGAATCCCCGGACGCGTGTCATGCCGTTCAGCTCGCCCGATTGTTCCCAACGATACACAGTTCCAAATTCAGCAAAACGTTGAGGGAGGTCGCGATAAGAGTGGTGCTGGGAATCAAAGAGTTTGATGTGCATGGGGCAATTCATCGGCTTCAAAAGGTAGCCTTCAATTTGTCCATCCTCCAAAAGGTTCGTTAGGTCCGAGCAGGATTTGTTTGCATCTGCCAAATCAGCCAGCGACTGACGGTCTATGACCGGTGGGTATTGTGAATCCTGGTAATAAGGAAAGTGGCCCGATGTTTTAAAAAGTTCGAGCTTCCCAATGTGGGGTGTATAAACCTGGTCGTAGCCTTGTTTTCTTAACTCCTCGGAAATGAAATTCTGTAGCTCGTTGCGTATGATGGAGCCTTTGGGTGTCCAAAGGACCAGACCTTGGCCGACGGCTTCATCGATGTGAAACAGTTGCATGTCTTTCCCGATTTTTCGGTGATCGCGTTTCTTGGCCTCTTCCTGCTGATCAAGATATTCCTGCAGCTCTTCTTTGGAGGCAAATGCGGTGCCATAAATTCGCTGCAGTTGCTTGTTCTTCTCATCACCGCGGTGGTAGGCCCCGGCGATGCTGAGCAGCTTCACCGCTTTGATTTTCTTGGAATAGTTTACGTGCGTGCCTGCACACAGATCGACAAACTCACCATTCCGGTAAAAGCTAATCGCTTCTCCTTCCGGGATGTCATTCAATCGACCGAGTTTGTATTCTGCCTGGCCTATCTCGTTGATGAGCTCGATTGCCTCCTCGCGGGGTTTTTCAAAACGTTCGAAACGTTGGTTCTCTTTGATCACGTTCTTCATTTCCGCTTCGATGGCCTCAAGGTCATCGGCGGTAAACTTGTGAGGGATATCGAAATCGTAGTAAAATCCGCTATCTGTTGGTGGGCCAATATCGAGCTTGGCTTCCGGAAAGAGCCGGAGCACAGCCGTCGCCAAAATATGCGCCGAGGAATGGCGGATTTCTTCAAGAGGTGACATTTCTTTCATGGTGCAATAAATGCCCGGTAGAAGGGCGCTTGGAAAGGAGTTTTTGGCTTATAAAAAAGGCCGAGGAAATTTCCAGTCCCTCAACAAGTCAAGGGATCAATCTTTGCCTTTGGACTTCTTGGGAATACCGCTCCAGGCCACAACTTCTTTTACCCATCTATCCCAAGGCTCAAAAATGAGTCGGTGCCCCCATCGTTCCCGAGTAATAACGACACGTTGTTCGCTGACTCCCGGCGACTTCTTCAGGAAATATTTGGGATTGATGTTGTTGGTGTCGGATGAGTCGTGAATGGATAGGATTCGTCCCGAGACTTCCATGTTGGGATCATCTCTGAGGGTATAAAAGAAACCAGCCAGAATTACAAAATTCAGGTCCTTGTCTTTCTGCTTATTGGAAACGTAACACGCAATGATTCCGCCCTTGCTACCTCCGACGATTGTTATGTGTGAGGACGGCACGCCCGCTTCTTTCAACTGATCCACATAAAAGGATATCAAGTCGGCGTAAGTAGACGGATTGGTGTTCCTTTTCCTGATTTCGCTGATAACCCAAAATCCTTTTTCCTCCAGTTTCTCAACAATTTCCGGGTATTTGTAGATGCCGTAGTCCGGATGGTTAGGCGTTCCGTCTGAACCTTCGACAACCTGGCCATGCAGGTAAAACAGGTAGTAGCGGTCAGGATCGATTGTTTCGGGTAGTCCTTCTGACTTGTCAGCGTTCGAAACGAGCGGGCCTATTATGAGGCATAAGAATCCCAGGAAGAAGCGATAGGTTTGGGGCATAATGAATGTGGTTTTCGTTGGATATATCTTCCACAAAACCGTTTTGTTGGCCAACTATTTTATGGAACTGATTTCATAGCCTTCTTTTTGATCCAGAATATTCCAACCACTCGCCTGTAATTCTTTTCTGAGTTTGTCAGCTTTCTCCCAGTCACGGTCTTGCTTGGCTTGCCAACGTTCCTCAGCCAGGGTGCGGATAGCCTCGGGAATTTCCAATTCCGCTTCCTCGACTTCTTGAAACAACTGGATGCCAATTGCATAAAGAACCCCAGCCAGGGCTTTCAATTCACTCCGAATGGTTTCCGCATCCGCATCCGATTTTTCAAGTTGAACCAATCCGCCAAAGATCCCGGCGGTTGCTTGAGACACATTCAGATCATTGGCCAGACCTTCCCAGGCTGGAGCAAAATAGCCCCAATCAGTAGGGAAGGGTGGTGCACTCAGCTTTAGAAAATCGTCCTGCGACAGGTCGGCCTTTTCGAGGAAAGGGATGAGGCTCTTTTCCATCTTCTTCATTCCGCTTCGACCCGCTTGCAAAGAAGCAAAAGTAAAATTCAACGGCTGCCGGTAATTCCCTGAGATAAGTGTGTAGCGCACCTCCATGGGCGTGAAACCCTTTTCCTGAAGCTCTTCCACCGTAAATAAATTCCCCAGGCTCTTGCTCATTTTTTGTCCTTCAACCTGCAAATGGGCGTTGTGAAACCAATGGCGTGCAAAGGGTTTTCCGTTCGCGCCTTCGCTTTGAGCAATTTCGTTTTCGTGGTGAGGGAAACAGAGATCGATTCCTCCTCCATGGAGGTCAAAGCTTTCACCCAGGTATTGCTGGCTCATGGCCGAACATTCCAGATGCCAACCCGGTCGACCTTCTCCCCACGGGCTTTCCCAGAAATTGTTTCCATCTTCTGGTTTTCTGGCTTTCCACAGTGCAAAGTCGTTTACGGATTCCCGATCATATTCATCCGCGTCGTTCAGCTCACCGGCGCTTGTGGTTGTTTGGGTGGCGATCACGCGATCCTGCAGGCGGGAAAGCTTACCATAGGCTGGGTAGGCGCTTACTTTGAAATAAACCGAGCCATCCGCTGCCGCATAGGCCAGGTCTTTTTCAATGAGTTTTTCAACTAACGCAATTTGTTGAGGAATGTGGTCCGTTGCCTTCGGTTCCTGGTGGGGCGCGATGATATTCAACGCTTCCGAATCTACATGGAATTTATCTGTCCAGTAATTCGTAAATGCTTCCAGGGTTTTACCCTCCTGCTGAGCGGTGCGAATGGTTTTGTCATCCACGTCCGTAATATTGCGCACAAGGTATGGATTCAGTCCGGCAACTTCGAGAGTTCTTCGCAACACATCCTGGGCAAGAAACGCCCTGAAATTTCCTATGTGGGCAGGACCATAAACCGTGGGACCACAGCAGTATAAGCGAAATTGCGTACCATCCTCCGCGAACAGCGGCTGAACTTTGCGGGTCATCGTATCGTAGAGCCTGAGTGGTGAATCCATGCGGTAATTAGCGGTCTGGGACGTGTTTACAATTGCGGGAATTGGGAAAACGGAGCACTATCAGGATTTGCATTCTTTGAATCAATCCCATTGTTTACGAATTGAATGGAAACTGAATTCGCACTAAATCTACTTCGAAGGCCGCGTCGTTTGAGACGTAGCGCTGGAATCCGCAAATTGGTTGAAGAAACCAGCGTTGGCAAAAACGACCTCATTGCGCCTCTGTTTGTTAAAGAAGGTGACGGCCCACCCGAAGCGGTAGGATCTATGCCAGGCGTCTTTCGTTTATCACTCGAAGACCTGGTCAAAGAGTGTAAAGAGTTGCACGCTCTGGGAATTCCTGGTGTTGCGCTGTTTCCTCAGGTCGATCCATCGCTAAAGAACGATGAAGCCACAGAGGCAACCAATGAAGACAATTTGGTTTTAAGAACTGTGCGTCGTTTGAAACAGGAGATTCCTGAATTGATATTGATTACGGATGTCGCACTCGATCCCTATACGTCGCATGGGCACGATGGAATCCTGGATGATTCGGGTTCCAAAGTGTTAAATGATCCCACCGTTGAAATTCTTTGTCGAATGGCTCAGCAACAAGCCGCAGCCGGTGTAGATCTGGTAGCTCCGTCTGATATGATGGACGGACGAGTTGGCGCCATGCGTGAAGCCTTGGACGAAACCGGTTTTACTGAAACAGGCATCCTTGCTTACTCTGCCAAATTTGCATCCGCCTACTATGGACCGTTTCGGGAAGCTGTTGGAAGTGCCCAAGCGGCCGGAACCACTGGCCTGGACAAGAAAACCTATCAGCTCAATCCTGCCAACCGCCTGGAAGCATCTTTGGAGAGTCAGATGGATACGGAGGAAGGCGCAGATATTCTCATGGTAAAACCGGCTGGGCCTTACCTGGATATCATTCGAGATCTGCGCAACAATTCAGATTTGCCAATCGCAGCCTACCAGGTCTCTGGGGAATATGCGCAAATTCATGCCGCAGCTCAGTTGGGATGGCTTGACCTTGAAAAAACCAGGGATGAATCGCTACTGGCGATCAAACGCGCAGGCGCTGATATGATTCTGACCTATTTTGCCAAGGCCGTTGCTCAATCATTAAGTTGATTTGTTGTTGAACCGGAAAAGCAGGTAGTAATTTTATTACTATTTGCCTTCTTCGTCTTCGTCGTCATCAGGAAAGTCAGGAGGACCAGGAACTTCTACAAGGTCGTCATCGTCCTCATCCTCCTCCTCTTCTTCTTCTTCGTCATCGTCGTCCCACTTCATCGTATCATCGGGAGCTATGACCTCATCTGAATCTTCCAAGTCAGGAATCTCTTCGACAATTTCTTCTTCTTCGGCAACGGGCTTTTCTTCGTCATCATCCTCGTCCAAAGAATATCCGGCAGGTGTGTAATCAAGGATAGCGGTAATTTCCGAAAAGTAGTGCAGGTTCTTGCCTTCAAAGAATTGATTGCTCATCTCATCGCGCAAGTCTTCTTCCAACTCGGTGATGGTCATGTTTTTTTCAAAGTCGATCAGATCATTGAGAAGCTTTACACGAAGCGTGGTAATGTGATCGAGGAAGTCGGCAAAAGGACCTGTCTCATCATCTTCTACCGCATCGGGAAGGATAAACAGAATCTCTTCCGAATCGAACAAAGATTCCGAAGACTTCAACAAACGTATTTGTTGATCACCTAAATCTTTGTCGATGGAGTAGGGAATAAATGCCGCTTCGACAATATCTGTGTCCAATCCGTATTCGCGAAGAGCGTCAAGCAGGTCTATCAAATACGCCCATTGTTTGGGATCTATGATTCCGAGATTATCCAGGTCCCAGGGAATATTTTCGCTTACTTCAATGACCCACCAATTGAGATCATCACGGAGGGAAACGATGAGCCATTCAAGCTTCTTGGATTTAGTTGACATGCGGATTCTAGGAGCGGGATGAGATTTGGTCTTGTTCGTTGATATTTTCGCTAAAAAACTATTGCATCCTTCAATTTGTTCCTCCCTCGGTAAAGACAAGTTTTTTTTCTAACTTTCTTTCATATTTTACTTTTACATGTACACCATTGATTAGATTTCCATGGGTAAATTTTATGAATCGGTTGTCCGGCCCATCTTGTTTCGACAAGATGCTGAGACCGCTCACGAACAAGGTGTGACATTTTTGAAAGCATTAAGTCACCTGCCTTGGGTATGTCGATTTTTGGAAGCACGCTACCTCAGACCACCTCATTCCGAACCTATTCGCTTGTTTGGTTTGGATTTTCCTAATCGCGTAGGACTTGCGGCCGGGATGGATAAGAATGCGGCTTTCTGGCCAGCCGCTGCCGCCTTCGGCTTCGGTCATGTAGAAGTAGGGACGGTTACTTTCCACCCGCAGCCCGGAAATCCTCGGCCTCGGGTCTTTCGTTTCCCAGAGGAAGAGGCGGTCATCAACCGCATGGGCTTTAACAACGAAGGTGCCGAATTTGTTGCTCAACTTCTTGCCAAACAGCCTAGAGGAAGCCAACGCCGAATCCCAGTTGGCATCAATATCGGTAAATCCAAAATTGTGGCTATTGAGGAGGCTACTGAAGATTATTTAAAATCGTTCGAGCTTCTGGCTGACTACGCCGACTACTTTACCATCAATGTGAGTAGTCCCAATACACCTGACCTTAGGAAACTTCAGGGTTCAGATCATTTGCCCGCCTTGTTAGGTGAAATCGCCTCTGCTAATAAAAGTCGAAGCGAAAAATTGGGCGTGAATCGATTACCGATCCTCCTTAAAATAGCTCCCGATTTAACATTTCGTGAAATCGATTTCATTTTGGAGACGCTATTGGATCTTGGATACGGTGGAATTATCGCGACGAATACAACCTTGGCTCGACCGGGCCCGTTTGCCGAAGTTAATCAAGCAGGAGGCTTAAGCGGAAGACCTGTCGAAAAGCGCTCAACCGAAATCATTCGCTATATTAGTCGTGCTACTTCGGGCAAACTGCCAATCATTGGGGTGGGTGGGATCATGGATACCAAAGCGGCAGGTGAGAAAATCTCTGCCGGTGCCTCTCTTGTACAGATTTACACCGGATTCATTTACCGTGGACCGCTTTTTCCTCATCAAGTAGCCTGGGCCTTATCCCACGGTCATCGGACTTCCTTTTAAAAAGGTTTGGGGTTTCCCTGTCCTCAGATATCAATCGAGCCACTATACACAACCTTCGCGGGCCCGGTAAGGGTAACCTGGTCTATGGTATCATCTTCTACGCGAAAATTCACTTTCAAGGTATCTCCGCCAGCGACTTTGAGGCTAACGGGCTTTTCGACACCTTTTACCAGATGAGCCAGGATGGCCACGGCGGTAACGCCTGTTCCGCAAGCAAGTGTTTCATCCTCAACTCCCCTTTCATAGGTGCGAACGACGATATGATCATCTTTAATTTGGGCAAAGTTTACGTTGGCACCGCGTGGGTGGTATGCCTCGTGGAATCGAAGCTCAGATCCTTCGGTCTTAATTTCTACTGCTTGAACATCATCAACGAACTTCACCACATGGGGAACCCCGGTATCCGAGTAGTGCACGATGGCCTCCCCGGCCTTTAGTTTGATCGTTTGATTCAACTTGGTATCCAAAGCTGGCGTCATCTGAACCGTGAAGTTTCCGTTATCTGCGATACCTACCATATCGCCGGCATCGGTGCGAAACTTCAATCTGCCATTTAATCCCAGATTGTGGGCTAAAGCGAATGAAATGAAACAACGGGCACCATTACCACACATCTCTGCCCGAGAACCATCCGCATTATAGTAAACCATAACAGCATCGAGATCTTCGTTCGTACCTTTTTCGAGCAGTAATAGTCCATCAGCCCCAACACCAAAGCGTCGATCGCATAGAAACGCAATCTGCTCAATGGTTAACGCCAAAGCTCCACCGAGGTTGTCTATTACCACGAAGTCGTTTCCGGCGCCGTGCATCTTTGTAAAGTCGATCTTCATTTGGTTGGGGGATGAAAGCGTGTTTTCAAACTATTTCAAGTAGATCCTCAATCCTCGGACAGGGGAGGGTGTGATTCTTTCTACGGGGTAAATCCCTGACGGCGGTTTTGGCAAAACCGCCCTACCTAAGTTAGACAAATCCAGGGTAGGGACCGATCGCCGAGCGGTCCGCTTCAGATGAGTCTGAACATAAAGAGGCAAAAATACCTCGGACCTCCCCGCAGAAAGAATCACATCCACTGCGGACGATAATTTGGACGTTATTGTCCCAATAATCTTACAATCCGGAAAATGATCCTGGTTAATCTTCGAGTTTTTCCATTTTTTGCTGGGCGTGCGCGTTAAAAATAAAATACAAATTGTTGCTGGTGGTTTCGACTGCCTTTCTTTCAATCGATAACCCTTTTTAAATACTTTGTATGAGTAATTCTAAACCGAAACTCCATAATGCAACCTGGCCCGGCGTGGTCGGCAAAGGATCTGATGAAGAGCCTTTTATCAGCCTCGACCAAATGATCGAGTTCACCGCCAACTCCGAGGTAAATGGACGCAAGTTCGACGGTGTTGATTTATTTCTGTCTGAACCCCACGTCGCGATCGATTCCTCTGACGACGATTTGAAAGCACTGGCTGATCAGCTCGGAGGACACAACCTGGTGGCCGGTTCCCTGGTGGCTCCCGTGTGGGATGGACTCGGTGGTGGTTCCGCCATGGGAGACGAGACCCAGCGGGGTATGTTTTTAGACATGGTCAAAAAGGCCTGTGTCATTGGAGGTAAACTAAGGGACCTCGGTATTCGTCCATACGGAGTAATCCGAATCGACTCGGCAACTGACGTCGAAACCTGGAGCAAGGATCCAGACGGAAATACCGCCATAATCGCGCAGACATTTAAAGAAGCTGCTGCCATCGCTGCAGGTCATGGAGAACGATTAGCCGCCGAAGGAGAAATCTGTTGGGGCGGCATGCACAGTTGGAAATGGATGCTGCGCACTTTCGAACTTGCCGATGCCGGCGACACACTAGGCTTTCAAGCTGATCTCGCTCACTCCATGCTTTACCTGCTCGGTTACAATGCTGAAGAACATCGTATTCTTCCCGCTGACTTTTCATGGGATGATAAAGATGCTTTGGCTGCAGCTTATAAGGAAATGACGGATGCCTTGCGTCCCTACACCATTGATTTTCACGTGGCCCAGAATGACGGCACGGTTCACGGCTCCGGTTCTCACGACAAAACGGGTAAGCACTGTCTGGCCGATGATCCTAACGGGAAACTCGACGTTGCCTGGGCAGCTGGTTACTGGCTAAACGACGAAAACGGGGCGCCCCGCAAAAGTATCGAGCACATCTGCTGGGACGGTTGCATGTTTCCGAACAAGATTATGCACGATCAGAATACCTGGAACACCATCCTGGCCTCTATGATCTCAGTCCAGGACGCACACGGTTGGTCTTAATTCATTTCAATCACTTAATCATTCAATAGTTAATACCATGGGAAAAATATTACTAGGAGCAGAAGTATACACCTGGTTCATGCGTGAATCAGGAAAAGCATATGAAAATCAATTAGGCCATATGATCGAGATGGTCAACAAGGCGGGGTTCACCGGGATTGAACCTATGCACTTTTGGATGGGTGACCTGACTGATCCCGTTCTACTAAAAGAAAAGCTCGACCAGCATAATGTGCTTCTTTCTGGAATAGCGCTGGTCCACGATTGGAACAATGCTGAGGAAACAGCTGAGGAAATCGCCGGGGCCAATGCCTGTATCGATTTATTGAAACAGTTTCCCGGATCAAAGCTTTGCACCGTTCAAATGCCAACGGGACGTCACGATCTCGAGCAACGCCGTCTGAACCTGGTTTCCTGTGTGAACGCCGTTTCAAAAAGAGCGGTCGAGGCCGGCGTCGAGTGTTCCTTCCATCCAAACTCACCAGAGACTTCCATCAATCGCACTGCTGAAGATTACGATGTTATTTTAAACGGCCTGGATCCGACTGTCACCGGTTGGACACCTGACGTTGGGCACATCCGTAATGGAGGGATGGATGTCATCTCCAAAATGGCCGAGTTCCGTCCATTGATTAACCACATGCACTACAAGGATTGGGATGGTGAACCTGAATGGAGGCTTATGGGCGACGGCAAAATCGATTTCGTTGCAATTACCCAGTGGCTTGCCGATGAAGATTATGAAGGTTGGATCATGTGTGAGGACGAAGCGGATGAAGCGATCGAAGATCCGGATGGTGTAACGCTTCACGATGGTGAATATTGTAAGGAAAAATTACTGCCCATCATTTCCTAATCACAGGAATACAGCCTAGGTCTTTTCGACGAATTATATGAAGAAGATTATTAATAATCCCAACACCGTGGCCGCCGAGCTATTGGAGGGTTTAGTCGATTATTACAATGGTGATGCCAGCCTGGTTTCTCCGGGTGTAATTGTGATGAACGACATTCCCGACAATAAAGTAGCATTGCTGGTTGCCGGAGGAGCCGGGCATGAGCCCATCTATCACGGACTTGTCGGAAAGAACTTTGCCGATGGCGCTGCCTGCGGAGATATCTTTGCTGCGCCACCTCCCAATATTATGTTGGATGCCACCCGGGCGGTTAACAAAGGCAATGGCGTGCTTTACTTGTACGGCAATTACGCTGGCGATGTGATGAACTTCAACATTGCTGAGATGCTGGCCAAGGCCGAAGGAATCAGGGTTGAGACGATTTTGATCTATGATGACGTTGCCTCTGCTCCACCTGACCAGAAAGATAAACGCCGTGGAATAGCTGGTTTGATCCCTATCGTAAAGCTGGCTGGTGCCGCATCGAACAGTGTCGACTCTCTGGACGAATTGGTCCGACTCACAACCAAGGCCCGTGACAATACACGTTCAGTTGGAGTTGCTCTGGCACCGGGGTCCATTCCGGCGACAGGTCTGCCAACGTTCGAACTAGCTGAAGACTCCATTGGAATTGGAATGGGCATTCACGGTGAGCAAGGAGTTGGTATTGAAAAGATGATGCCCGCAGATGAATTGACCACCAAGATGATGGATCTGATTTTCGGAGATGATCTACCATTAGAGTCTGGCGATGAAGTCGTTATTCTGGTTAACAGTCTGGGTTCCACCACATTGATGGAGTGTTTGATCGTTCTTAAAAAAGCTAAGCAGATTCTTACAGACCGTGGTGTGAAAATTTACGACGTCATCGTTGGTCAAAAAGTCACCTGCCAGGAGATGGCCGGTATTTCAATCAGCCTTACCAAAATGGATGATGAACTGAAACCATTGTGGGACATGCCTTGTTCCTCTCTCGGTTACACCAAACTTTAGTAAAGGGTTCTTGGATTTTTTAATGGATTTCTTTAACCACCGATCTGCCGAGCAAGGATGTTCTTGCCCAACCTTTCACTCCAGCGAGGGTAGGGCCACTGCGTCCCCGCTGTGCCTTTTTTTTGTTATCATCTAAAATTTTTTGACAACCTAAATTATGCTCAACGCCAACGATGTTAAAGCGATGATGATCGCTGTATCCGATGAAATAATCAGAAATGAAGATGTTCTGAGTGAAGCCGACCGTCAACTCGGTGATGGTGACCATGGTCTGGGAATGACGCGTGGGTTCACAGCGGCCAAAGCGCAGCTTGAGGCCTTGGCTCCCACTTCAGTCAGTCAGGTATTTACGACCCTGGGCATGGCCCTTATGAGTACCATGGGTGGTGCTTCGGGTGCAGTATTCGGAATGCTTTTTCAGAGTGGGGGAATGGCGATTGCTTCAGCAGAAGGTCTGGACGCTCCATCGTTATCTTCTTTTTTGGATGCCGGCACTCAAGGTGTCATGAATATCGGAAAAGCCAAACCTGGCGATAAAACCATGGTTGATGCATTGGTGGCAGCTCAGGAAGCTGTCGCTGCTGCAAAAGATGGATCCATAGAAGAAGCACTCGCCGCTGCTGCGGAAGGAGCTAGAGCAGGTATGGAAAAAACCAAGGACATGATCGCCCAACTCGGCCGTGCCCGAACGCTAGGCGAAAAAACCCTCGGGCATCCCGATGCGGGAGCTATCTCTGTTTCAATCATTTTCAAAACTGCCAGCGACTTTGCCGCAAAGAGCTAATTAATTCGCTTAGGGGTAGACGGGAGAAATTGATTAGCCTTTTCTTGACGAGTGTGCCGGTATTGGTGCACTGACTCATTGATCTTCTTTTCATCGGTTGGACATTGAGCCTATTCAATTCACGTTATCGCTCAGATGAAACCCATTTCAAATCCAGGTTACCTGACGGAATCCCTTTTCCATCGGTTGAATGGAGAGTTTGTTGACCGGGGGGATTACTATCTCATTCGCACCCCCACGAATTCTGGTTTCTATTGGGGGAATCACCTTCTTTTTCAGGATCCGCCAAAAGTAGGAGATTTTGGGTTGTGGATGAGCTTGCATGAAAGGGAGTTCGGAGCTGACACCCAGCATATTGCGTTTGGCTGGGATGCCGAAGAGTGTGGAGAGGTTTCCCAATTCGAAGAGCATGGATTTAGTTTTGTAAGTACCGCTGTGCTGAAGCTCAACCGTTTAATAAGGACCGAAAAGTTCAATCGAGATTTGAATGTTCGAAGCATTGAAACTGACGATGAGTGGGCGGAAGTAACGGAGCTTCAAATTGAATCTGGGTATGATGGAGGTGACCTGGGCAGCTATCGCTCGTTCAAGGAACGACAAATAGAGAGATTCCGAATTATTCAGGATAACAAGGCAGGAGCCTGGTGGGGAGCATTCCTCGATGGTGTTATCGTTGGAGATATGGGTCTATTCTTCGATGAGAACAAGGAAATCGGACGATTTCAAAACATCGGAACGTCGCCAAAGTTTCGAAGGCAAGGGGTGTGTTCTACTTTACTCTATGAAGTATGCCGCAACGGAATTGAGACCACTCCCAATCTTATCATTTGTGCTGAAAAAGACGGAATGCCAGAAGGCATTTATCGATCACTGGGATTCGAGTTCTGCTCATTGCAAGCAGGCTTATGTTGGCGTAGGCTGGATGTTAAAGGCTAGTTGAGTTGTTCTGCCACTCCTTCAAAGGGATCAAAAAAACTATGATTCTGTACCCATTATTCTGTTAATAAAAAGAGACAGAATCATTATTCACAAAACCATGGGGTTGGATTTTTAATCCGTCACAAAATGGGGTATAAAGTGTAGGAGCGGTTCTTACCGCGATATGTGATTCCCGACTAAAGTCGGTCCTACCTTTGTTTTCGATGAATGCTACCAACTGGAAAGAATCGGAGTTGTTCTTATTTAGGACTTTTAATGTCCTTCGACTGATGACTATTGTTTTATTCAGACCAAGCAGGGGCATTCGGGCTTTTGAGCGGTTTCTTCAATTCCCGATTTTGCTTCCGACTCAATTTCAGACCATACCATGATTATCATGAAAACTTCGTACAGGATCTTTACCTTTTTAGCCTTACTCGTTTCGAATCCGTTGACCGTCCTCAACGCACAAAATGAATTAATTATTTCGTTCGAAACAATTACTTTGCCGGTACGTGTTCATCGATTTACATCTGACGAAGATGCCCGTCTTAACTGTTCATTAAGTGATGATGAAATTCGGCAGCAGTTTGAAGTGGTCAACGAGACCTGGGCTCAGTCGGCTATCGTTTGGGAAATCGAATCCATCATCGACGTGGTTGCACGAAGGCCTAAAGACTTTGCTAAAGCTATGGAGAATCCTGTCGGTACTCTGGCTAAAGCGCTGGCATCGAATATGCCCCGAAAGCAGTTACTCAAGGATGGATTTAATGTGGTGATTGCGGAAGATTATGAACGTAGTATAGGCGGTGTGTTTTTGCCCAATGAAGACGGTTTGGTATTTTATGCAAAGAAGGGCCCAAAAGGCATACAGACGCCTGCTGTCCTAGCGCATGAACTTGGACACTCCCTCGGATTGCCTCACACTATTTTTGAAAAAAATAACAATCTTATGATGGGTTCTGGTGAGGGCCGCGTTCCTACCCTTACGAAGCCTATCACGGCTTCTCAAATCATGATTGCCAGACTGTACGCAATGAATGGAAAACCGTTTAGTCCTCCTCAAGTTAAGGCACCTTCCAGGTCACCGAATAAAATTTTTGGTACGCTCGATACTAACGAAGATAACATCATCTCCTTAAGTGAGGTTAAGGAAACGCATCGCGCATTCGTTATAGATTTTTTCCGTAAAGCATCTCGGTCTCCTGCGGATTCACTTTCACGGGAGGAATATGATTTTATTCTAGACCAACAAGGTCGACAGCGTCAAAGATCGCAACAGCGAGAACAAGCACCGCAAGCTCAGCAGCCAAACCAGCGCGCCTATGGCCCAGGAATTGCCCCTCAAATATTTTCACGATTCGATGCTGACCAAAATGATCAAATCACCCGCAAGGAAGCCAGTCGCCCCGGGTCGCTGATCAACGAATATTTCGACAAGTGGGATAGCGAAACCAATGGAGATGGAATATTATCCCGTGAAGAAGTTGTCGCCTGTCTTACGGCCCAACCAGCGGCTATCGGAGGCTTAAAGAATTCCAGGAATTAGACCAGTAGTGGTCTGAATGGGTTTAGGCCTACCTCAACCAGTTTGGCACGCCTTCGGTTTTCATTTTCTCAACCCTCTTCCCATAGGAATCATTACCACCATCGGTCATGGTCGGAGGTATCACATTCCTGCTTGGAATATGGGCGGCCAGGTTCTTAAGCACACTGGTGTAACCAGGGTTATCTGCGAGGTTATGATGCTCATTAGGATCGCTTCGGTGGTCGTACAGTTCTTCGCTGCCATCCCTATATTGGATGTATCGAAAATTCAAATCCCGGACTGAGTGGTTTTTGTAATACCAGGTGGTGACCGCAGGTTCGCTTCTGGGTTGGTCGGGATTGTTAAACTGCGGGATCAAACTGGTTCCTTCCAATCCTTTTACTGGTGGCAATCCACACAACTCGATCAAAGATGGGTAAATGTCTATCAGGCTCACCGCCTGCGAGGAACGGGTACCAGCCTGTTTCGACTGTGGTATTTTAAATGACAGAGGGACTCTGGTGGATTCCTCCCACAACGCCTGTTTCCTCCAATGACGTTTCTCGCCGAGGTGCTGACCGTGGTCCGACCAAAAGACGACGATGGTATTGTCAGCATAAGGACTGGCTTCAAGCGCATCCAAAACTTTTCCTGCCTGCGCATCCACAAACGAAACACAGGCCAGATAGGCTCGAACCATTTCTTTCCAATAGTTTGGGCCAACTTTGAGAACATTATAATGATCCCCACCTTCTATGGTTCCATACGCCATGGTTTTGCCAAGTAGTGGAATATCGCTGAGTTCGTCTTCTGGAACCACCGGCATGATAATATTATCCATGGGATACATATCAAAAAACTCCTTGGGGGCCGTGTATGGCACATGTGGCCGAACGAATCCTACTGCGAGGAAAAAGGGCTTATCCTGTTTTTCCTGCAATCGACTCACCGCCCAGGCCGCGACCTGTTCATCCGGCATTCCTTCGGGTGGCATGTCGGCTTTTTCCAAAGCCCCCCAGCAAAGGGACTGACCATCGACACCTTCTTGATACAACTGATAGATCCCTCCGCCATCGGGTGGAAAAGGATGGAAGTGCCCACCGCTTTTCCCTTGGTAACCATGGCCATGTGCAGCCAAATCTTTTGGCCACTTATACTGGGGTCGCTCCTCATCCCAATAATCATAGCCGGCAACGTCGCTCGTCCCTTTATGGAAGACTTTTCCCGCGGCCATCGTTTTGTAACCGTTGTGTTTGAAGTGGGTCGGCATCGGAATGGTTTCACCCAAAACCTTTTCATAGTCCTCTCTGTCTTTTGCGGTATTGGAATACCATCCGGTTGAAGAAGGACGAAGCCCGCTCAATAAAGCATGGCGTGAAGCGGAGCAAACGGGTGCGGCGCAATGGGCGTTGCTAAATTGGACGCTTTGAGAAATCAGTCGATCAAGATTGGGTGTCTTCGCCTGGGGATGTCCACCCAGTGCGCCTATCCAATCGTTCAAGTCGTCAATCGACAAAAATAAGACATTGGGTGGTTCGCCGGCTACGCTTGCGACTGTTGGAAACACACAGTGGATACTGGCACCGAAGAAAGGTAGTAAACAGAATAGGGGAAAAGGTCGGTTGAATTTCATGCCCGATCGATTTAGATCCCCATTCTCATCAAGTCAATCGCGCTGGATTATGATCGCAGGGGGAGCTTCCCAATCAAATGGTAATTCCGCATCTGGATAAGCCCAGTTGTTGAAAACGGTATTGGATGGTTTTCCAAAAAAATGGAGATCGGCAAAATCGAGCAAGCTTGCCCAGTCTTCTTTGTTCTGAGCGTGGCCACCTTCGCGCCAATGAATCGCAAGACTGTCTTCAGCACCCATCCATTCGTAAACCGTTTGGGTTGCTCGGTGAGTAAGTTCAGTTCCAAGTGGATTGGCGTGATAATCCTGGCGTGCATGGCAATTGATAAACGCCCGCGGGGCAATGAGCACTCTGGAGAAATGGGAATCGAAAGGCATGAACTCCTCCTTGGTGGCAAAGGTAAAATAGTTGGCGTGAAACCAACGATCGTTTTTTCCGATATGGCTTTCGATCGTTTGAGGTCTTTGGCCTTCCTCGAAAAAGCGATAACTTCCGGTGCCGCCCGTACCGGATGAATTGGGTGCGGTGATGGCGATGCGTTGATCGAAGATACCCGCATACAAGGCCGCCTTGCCTCCGCGGGAGTGACCGGTTGCGACGACCTGATCCAGCTGTGTCAGGCCAACGTGATCCAGGGCATTCAAAACCAGGGCATGTCCCCAGCCCCAAACGGATAACGCTGTCCAATCATAGTTTGGATAGAGTGGGTAGACGCCTTCGCCACGGCCTTCTCCACGTGTATCGGTTGCGAGGTCCGTTCGATTAAAACGGGCCAATAGGTATCCTCTTTTAACCGCTTCTTCGCCTGCGAATGCAGTATCACTATCCAGTTCTTCATCAAGAGTGACCCGGTCATTCTTAATGATGGTGGGGTAGCGTTTTTTAGCTGAAGGTCGAACCACGACAAACAGGCACGTAACTGATTTCCCATTACGGCTTATGCTCAGTGAATAATTTTCCTTAACTCCGGTTTCATCAAAAACGGTTTCCGAGCCTAACAACTTCACTTCAATCTGCTTGGGTATTGGCGGAACTTGCCCATACAGATAATGGGCTAGCATGCCTTTTATATATTCTCTTTGAACCTCCCAGTCTTGAAGCGTTTGCACACGACTTCCATCATGCATTAAGAATGGGTCGGGCATTCCTTTTTGATGAGGAAGATCGTCAACGGATGGGTACTCGGGTTTTGTGGCTCCGGTTGCAGCTAAAAGAGATATGCTAAAAGATAGGAATACAAGGGGGATGAGTTTATTTAGCGGTATCATATTTGAGATTTCTATCTGCGTTGGTGGTTTAGGTCCAGTGAATGATTTTTGAAAAAGAACAACAGGTAGTAATTGATACTGCCTTCAGTCTGATTAACTCGCTCATTGCTCATCTTTATTCAGCTAGAATCGACTTTAGTTGATTCGAAAATTTTTCCACCAGCTCAGGGTGTGTTTCGTACCGATTACTTTGCTCCCCTAAATCTTCCCTCAAATTATAAAGTTCACCTGGCGAACCCCGGTTTCCTTTGCTTGGAAGAATCAGCTTCCAGTCACCGGAGCGGATGGATTGGGCATCGTGGACAATGGGTGATCGTGGTTCCATTTGCTTCCCCAATAAGGCCGGTAGAAAACTCACACTGTCCTGAGCTGCGCCAGTCGGCAATGTTTCCAATCCGAGCAATTCGCCAAAAGTTGCAAACACGTCGACAAAAGAGATCGTTCGGTCGTTCGTTGACCCGGCCTTAATCCTCGCCGGCCAACGCATCAGAAACGGCTCACGGTGTGCCCCTTCCCACTTGGTGGCTTTCTTGCCGCGAAGTGGCCCTGCTGCTGAGTGTCCAAAACGCTGAGTGTTCTCTTCATACCACACCGGTCCATTGTCGCTGGAGAAGATAAGTAAAGTGCTCTTCGTCATTCCGGCTTCTTTTAATGCATCGCTTATGGTTCCAACCAGTGCATCTACCTGCATCACAAAGTCTCCATACATGCCTACTTCACTTTTCCCGCGAAATGCTTCCGTTGGCAGCCACGGTGTGTGCGGCGAGGGTAGGGCAAGGTATAGAAACAGCGGTTTCTGTCGCGATCCGGCTGCATAGCTTTCAATTACTTTCACCGCTTCTTTTTGAAATACTGGAGTTACCTCTTCATGAACGAAATCAGGAGCTATCGGTCCTTCCCTCCAGAAAGCGCCTTGAATATTATTCCAGCCATCTTCGCTTCCCACGCTTGTGCTCGCTTCGATAATTTCTGTCGGTGGCATAACTGGGTCTCTGCCACGGATGTAGAAATAGGGTGTAATGTCGAGTGAAGCATGCATCCCGAAAAAAAAATCGAATCCACGATCAATCGGACCTCCGCTGAGTGGTTTTGAATAATCGAATCGCGTTTCACGTCCCTCTGATGGAAGCATTTCAAACCCTTGGTGTCACTTGCCGACCATAGCTGTTTGATAGCCGTTCGCTTGGAGCAGGGAAGCAATGGTCGACTGATCGTCTTTAATAACCGGACCATTCCGGACTTGTAAATTAGCACGCGCTGCAAAACGGCCGGTTAATAGACCATAGCGGGATGGGACACAAGTCGAGCCACCCGAATGAGCATCCGTAAACCGTAATCCGTCTGCAGCCAATTGATCAAGATGCGGCGTCTCTATTTTTCCTTCCGGATTATAGGCACCGATATCGCCGTAACCGAGATCGTCGGCGAGGATGAAAACAATATTCGGTTTGGCTGAGGACTTGGTATCCTCCTTGTCTGCCGAGCAGGCGGTAGCGGCGAGCAGTGTTGCAACTGCAAATGCTCTCAAAACTGTCTGGAGTGGGTTATGCTCTTTCATTGGTCATTATTTGAGTTCGGCTGAGCGTATAGGACACTGGCGGGCAGCAAGAGGGGCAAGGAGATTGTCATGTCCTACTTGTGTTCCGCACGGTATTTTTATTTGGCACGGTGATTGACGAGCATTTGGAATGGGATACCTAGATCATGCTGGGATTT